>CAADGJ010000225.1 GCA_900696505.1 uncultured Nitrosospira sp. | reverse complement strand
GTGATATTCAATGTCTATCTTTTACTGGCCTACTAAATTGGGACCACAGTTATGGCGCAACCATTGCCTAAACGTGACACCATAGGAAAGACTTCACCGCCCCTTCCTGAAAGAAAGCCAGATTCTGGCGTTCTCTCGGTTGAGCGCCCGATCATACTCATCCTCGGCCCCACACCGCCCCCTTTTCACGGTGTCAGTATCGCCATGCGAACACTTCTTCAGTCGCACATTTCGGTTCGCTTCAGAGTCGTTACCCTTGACACGGCTGACAGGCGGGACATCACTCATGTTGAGAATCCTGACTGGCAAGATGTCGTGTTGTTCGTTCGGCAGTTTTTCATGAATATCTATCTACTGGCTCGATATAAACCGGCGCTATTTTATCTCCCGATCTGTCAGACGCGGCTGGGGTTTTTGCGCGATACATTGTTTATGATTCCAGCTTTTCTGGTGGGAAGTCGTGTCGTCGTCCACCTCCACGGCGGAATGGCCTTCGCTGAACTGTTTCAGCAGGGAGGCGCCCTATGGCGCCGATTCATGACGGTCATACTCAGAAGGGTAGCTCGATTTCTGGTATTGGGAGAAGTCCATCGTCCGATCTTTGCTCGTTGGGTCCCGCCACACAGCATTTCGGTTGTTCCGAACGGAATTGAAGAACTGCCCGTTCCAACCACTGAATCGACGTCGATAGCCCCCCCCAGGCGTAAGCAATTCCGAATTGTATATTTGTCAACACTGAGCGAGGGAAAGGGACTCTTTATACTTTTGAAGGCAATGCGCCTAATTGTTGACCAATGTCCCGACGTTGAATGTGCAATAGCAGGACCATGGTGGCGGGCGACCACACAGATCGAGGCAGAGGAGATGGTAGCCACACTGGGGCTGGCTGAAACAGTCTCATTCGTCGGATCCGTCACGGGTGATAAGAAGGCTGCATTTCTTCGTACCGGGGACTTATTTGTTTTTCCCAGCATGTACCGTCTGGAAGGACAACCGTTGGTGATACTGGAGGCGATGTGCGCAGGATTGCCTGTCATCGCATCCAATATTGGAAGTCTTTCAGAAACGATCGAGGACGGTATCACCGGATTTATTGTCCCACAGAATAATCCCGAGGCTGTGTGTGACCGAGTCCTCCACTTGCTTCGCGATCCCACATTGCGTCAATCGATGGGCGAGGCGGCCCGGGCCAGATACGAACAGCTTTATACTTCCCGGGCATTTGCCGACCGGATCGAAGAGGCACTACTGAATACGCTTGAGTAAGGTCAATCCTCCGAGCTCCATGGCAGTGGGGACACTCGTTGGGGGGGAATTTCAGGCCTGCATCGTCCAAGTCGGATCGGTCCAAGAAATTCGTCAGAAAAACGCCTTGTGCGAATTGTGAAAATGTTGGATGCCTCTCGAAAATTGGAGAATACTAGCGATTGTCTTCCGGCGTGAGAGACAAGGCATCTCTCAAGAAGATTTGCTCTAAAGTACTGACGACCACACAGGCACCTTTACTGCAGGAAAAGTGGAACTGAGTGCACGGGGCAGCCCACAGCCCCCCATAGGAATCCCAACCTGATAGCTTCCCGTTATTAGTGCACAGGATGATGCATGCCGTCACGAATTTGCGCAGGATTATGATGCTCATTCTGACGTCGAATACTTTGTGAATAGTGCGAAGCTATGGCAGTATTCGTTTGGTTATGGTCTGTCTCATTAAACGACATCTGCTGATCGTTGCACCGATCCGCTCGTTCACTTCTGTCATACATTCAGGTGGCATCTGTGGGCGACTCAACGTAACGGCTGATCCTTATCCTAAGGAGCATTTCACGACATGTGTGGCATTGTCGGATTCATGGCACAGGATGCCGATTCAGCCCTGACCGAGCGCACCCTGACCATCATGCGCGATCAGATGATTCATCGTGGACCTGACGATGGAGGAGTCTACGTTCGTCGAGAAGGCGCTTCCACGATCGGGCTGGGACATCGTCGGCTGTCCATCATTGCTCTCTCGCCACTCGGTCACCAACCGATGAGCACCGCCGATGGTTCGCTCTGGATCGTGTTCAACGGGGAGATCTTCAACTACCGTGAACTGCGGGCCGAGCTGCCGGCACGCATTCAGGCGCAGTTTTGCTCACAAACGGATACCGAGGTCATTCTCTATGCCATTCGAGAATGGGGCCTTGATGGCTGTTTGCAGCGGCTTCGCGGCATGTATGCCTTCGCAGTCTATGACAGCACATCCGAGATCCTTACGCTGGTCCGCGACCCGTTGGGCGTCAAACCGCTGTACTACACACACGATCGTGGACGTGTGACATTTGCTTCGGAGATCAAAGCGCTCGCGGCAATGCCCGGTTTCAAACCGGTGATCAATGATCAGGCGTTGTATCATTACCTCACCTTTGCCAATGCCCCCGCGCCGCAGACGTTCTTTGAAGGTATCTTAAAACTTGAAGCCGGTACGTACCTGACTTGTGACAAGAAGGGATCAATTCGTCAGCACCGGTACTGGAACCCAACCACATTCCAGCCGGGATCTGCGTCACTCACCGAACATAACTACGTGGACGAACTGCGCCGCCTTCTCAGGCAATCGGTTCGTCGCCGCATGGTGTCAGATGTGCCGTTCGGAGTCTTTCTCAGCGGAGGCGTGGATTCGTCTCTGAATGTCGCTCTCATGGCAGAACTCCTCGACCGGCCGATTGAAACCTTTTCCATCGGGATCAAAGACGATCCGTCCAACGAATTCGACTACGCGAGGCAGGTCGCGGAACATTTCCATACGAATCACCATGAGGCCGTCATCTCCGACGAGGACTTCATTCGTTTTCTGCCGCAGATGGCCTATTTGCAAGACGAACCGGTCGCAGACCCTGTCTGCGTGCCCATTTATTACATCTCCAAATTGGCGCGAGAATCCGGGACCCCAGTGATTCAAGTGGGGGAGGGCAGCGACGAAATTTTTGCCGGCTACCAGACCTATCATCTCTTCGATGACTGGAATCGCCGGTATTATGAACCGTATCTTCAGGCGCCGGAATTCGTGCGGCGTGCAGTCTACAGCCTTGGGACCCACGTCTGTTCTTCTGAGAAACAGGACGCTCTGCGACGAGCGATGTTGGGTGATCCACTGTTTCTCGGCAATGCCATTGCATTCTGGGACAACGAAAAGGCCGGATTGCTTCACCAGGCGTTTCTTCCGCGGCACACATCCAGCGAGTATATTCGCAACCTGGCTGGGTCGTTGGGCATTGACGATTCGCTCCTCAAGATCATTCACGTTGAACTCAAGAACCGACTTCCTGAATTATTGTTGATGCGAGTCGATAAGATGAGCATGGCCAACTCAATTGAGACCAGAGTGCCATTCCTGGACGAGGATGTCGTTTCGTTTGCGCTCACCATTCCCTCTGCCCTGAAATATCAACAGAATCAACCGAAGTACATCCTTCGGCAAGCCGCCCGTGGAATCATTCCTGACAGCATCATCGATCGAGAGAAGTGGGGGTTTTGCGGATCGGCCACGAATATGCTGTCCACCCGGCTTACCGACTATGCTCGTTCGCGCATCCTCGATAGTCCGTTGATGCACGAACGATTCGATCGCAACGCCATCGAAGGCATTTTCATAGCTCTCCGCCAACAGAAGCGATTTAACAGTTTCAAAATCTGGAATCTGCTGAATCTCGTTCTGTGGTACGAGCGTTGGTTTGCTTCCACCCGATAAGCCTGATCGCCACCCTCCCGCGGCGCGCCGCTCCATAATTTTTTTCTTCCTTCGCCAACTCCCCGAAGTCTCTCCGTAGCACTCCTGTTTTTGTTCCGTCGCCCAAAATTGAACGCCCTGTGTACGATTCCATACCTCGCTCACCGGCTCCCGCCAATCCATCATCCATATTTCAACGACTTAACCACGGTCTGAGTGGCCCAGGACTTGCTCAATCCCCCTCGCCAACCGGGAACGACACTGCCGTACGATCCTGAAGCGTTTACTCAACCGAAGGAGTCATCATGATGAAACGTGCACTCAACCTCTCGCTGAGTCTCCTCGTTCTTGCCGTGGGATCGGTTCTGCCGATCGGGGAAGAGACCCGGGCTGAGGCTGCACTCGTGACCTACGAATTCAGCGGGAACATCAGCGAAGTTCCCGGCTCTCTCTTCACGTCAGGTGGAACGGGAGCAAACGGGTTCAACACGGGCCTCAAGCTGTCAGGGACCTACACATTCGATACGGCCGCGGCGGGATTGCTGCCGTCGAGTTTGCCGATTCAGTTGTATAACAATTCCGTTTCGAGCCTGAATCTTTCGATTGGAAACTACTCGGCGGTCCTTCAGGGCGGCGGAACCAATTTGACGACCGTGAGCAGCGGCAATCCTGCGTTTTATTCCGTGAATGTTGGAACGGCGGGCAATCTCGTAAAAGGACTGGCGCCGTCGTTATTCTCCATCAATCTTGCGGATGAGACCGGCACGGCCTTCAGCAGTGTGACCTTGCCCGGCAATCAAGCTCCGAACCTCAACGCCTTCAATGTCAATCGTTGGACACTGGCGTTTAGTAACGGCAAGACCCTGGTCGGTTCATTGGATACGCTGAAAGCAGTTCCCCTTCCTGCCACGGTGCTGTTGTTCGGAGCCGGGCTTATCGGTCTGGTTGGGTTGGGCGCGCGCGGCCGTTTCAACCAATCCTCTGTGCGCGGGTAACGGCTTGCCGCTGACGTACCACCGCATCATGTGACTTGTGTTCGCACAAGACCGATTGGGAGAAAAGTGGGGCGCGCAGAACATTCTGCCGCCCCACTTTTCTCCCAAGGCTCCCTGTAGCACTTTGCTCTACAAAAACGCCTCGTACAGCGCGAATCCTGCAAAAATTCCGTTCAAGCATTGACCTTCCGGACGAACGAAGGTAGTCTCCGAAATGGGCTGCTCGTCCTGCCTGTTCTTTTGTTTTGATTCAGTATCAATCCAACACTTTTACGTATTTGGTATCGCGACACTATGAAACAAGTGATTCAAAATTTTCGCTCCGGAGTGCTGAAGATCGACGATGTTCCTCCTCCCATGCTTCGCGATGGTGGCTTGTTGGTGATGAACCACGTGTCACTGATCAGTCCTGGCACGGAAAAATCAACCGTCCAAGTGGCACAGAAAAGCCTTCTCGGCAAAGCCATGGAACGTCCGGAGATGGTGAAAAAGGTCCTTACGGCCATCCAAAAAGACGGCCTGAAAGATACCTTACAACGCGTGTTCGAGCGCCTCGACACCCCGGCTGCACTGGGGTATAGCTGCGCCGGAACCGTTGCGGCCGTCGGTGCTGATGCGTCTCAGTTTTCGGTCGGAGACCGTGTCGCCTGTGCCGGTCAAAACTATGCCTCCCATGCTGAGGTGGTGTATGTACCCAAGAACCTCTGTGTGAAACTACCTACGACGGTGGATTTCGAAGATGCCGCTTGCGTGACGTTGGGAGCCATCGCCCTTCAAGGGGTTCGACAGGCAGAGCCTCGTCTGGGGGATCGTATCGCTGTGATCGGCCTCGGACTCCTGGGCCAACTGACCGTACAAATGTTGAAAGCGGCCGGATGTCGGGTCCTCGGCTCTGACCTTGATGGCACCAAGCTGGATCTCGCGCGCCAACTAGGCGCCGACCTCACAGTACGTCCCTCAGGGCTGATGGATGCCGCGACTGGCTTCTCAGAAGGCCATGGGGTTGATGCGGTGATCATCACGGCCAGCACAAAGGACAATAGCCCGGTCGAGATTGCCGGAGCGATTGCCCGTAAGAAGGGAAGGGTGGTGGTCGTAGGGGCGGTCGGCATGAATCTGCCCCGAGAGCCGTATTACAAAAAAGAGCTCGACTTCAAACTCTCCATGTCCTATGGACCAGGCCGCTATGACAGCGCATACGAAGAGAAGGGACAGGATTACCCCTACAGCTATGTTCGCTGGACAGAAAACCGGAATATGGCTGCCTTTCTCGATCTGGTCGGCGACGGAAAGGTGCAGCTCAAACCGCTCATTACGCACCGCTTTGAAATCAGCAAGGCCGATGATGCCTACCGCATGATGACGGAAGGTCAGACGCCCTACATGGGCATGCTGATTACGTACCCGCTGGATCAACAACAGGCCCTGCAACCTTCCATCACAGTCGTGAGCGACAAGCCGACCGGTCCATTGACTCTCGGTTTGATTGGAGTCGGGAATCACGTCAAAGACATGTTATTGCCTCAATTGCAGAACCAGGCGGCCGTCTCTATCCGAGCCGTGTGCACGGCTTCCGGCATCAACGCGAAAGCTCTCGGGGAAAAATTGCACGCAGGCTATTGCACCAGTGACTCCCAGGATGTGCTTCGAGATCCAGCCATTAATACCGTTCTCATTGGTACCCGACACGACACCCACGGTCGTCTGGTTGTGAAAGCCCTGGAAGCCGACAAGCACGTGTTTGTGGAAAAACCCCTGTGCCTGACCGAGGAGGAGCTTGACGCCATCCATGCCGTCTATCGCGACAAGGCTGCGAAGGGACTTCGTCTGATGGTCGGGTTCAATCGCCGTTTTTCCCCTCACGCAGAGAAGGCGCGCGAGTTTTTTGCCCATCGCGAAAATCCGCTGGTCATGTGGTACCGCATCAATGCCGGGAAAATTCCCGCCGAACATTGGATTCAAGATCCGTCCGTCGGCGGAGGACGTCTCATCGGCGAGGCCTGTCATTTTGTCGATTACATGCAGTCGGTATGCGGCGCCCGTCCCAACTCCGTCTTTGCACGACGGATCGGCCGCCAGAGCTCGGGCATCACTGATGATCAATGCATCATCACGCTCACGTTCGAAGACGGCTCAATTGGATCCATCATTTACACCGCAGGCGGGAATTCCGGCCTGGCCAAAGAACGCTTCGAGGCACATGCGGACGGTAAATCGTTGACCATGGATGACTTTGAGGAAACGCACCTCTATTCAGGTTCTCATCGCGAGGTCTTCAAAACATCCAAACGAGACAAAGGGTTCAAAACTGAGATCGCCCACTTTGTTCAAACCGTGGAGCAGGGGATTCCTTGCGTGATGTCGTTTGGAGAGATCGCCGCCGTAACCCGAGCCTGCCTGCTTGCTGTCAGGAGTCTGCAATCCGGCTCTGCACACGATATCGCATATGTTTAGTATCGATTTCTCCGTCAATACGAAGGTGCTTCCGAAAGGCTTGGCCTGGTATGCCAAACGTCTCAGCGTCATGGGACCCGGTGAAATCATGCATCGCATGCGCGAAGGCATCGCGATGCAATCACTCCAATTGCAGTACCGGCTCTCCAAGCGCGCCACCGCTCAGCACTATGGGCCGAAGGATATACCACAGCATGTATTTTGCGCTGGGCAAGACCAACGACTTCCCTCTCTGCCTTGGAAATTCCATCTCACTCAGGAAGAAATTGCCTGCCTTTTGAATGGCACACTGTCGGCCTTGAGCCATGAGTGGACATGGCGGGCCGATGCGAAGGTCTGGCATGAAGCGCCGGATACCAGGCAGCTATGGCCACAGATTTTCTTTCATCGCATTCCTTATCGAGAGGGCAATCCGTTCGGGGATATTCGTATTGCCTGGGAACCCTCCCGTCTTCAACATCTCCTCACGTTGGCCTTGTATGCCCAGCAGGCAGAGCCGGACAAACGTCGACAGGCTGTCGCGATGATTGAGGGACAACTCCTGTCCTGGTTCGCCGCGAACCCACCATTGACAGGGATTCATTACATCTCAGTCATGGAATGCGCACTTCGCCTCATGGCGGTGTGCCACACGCTAGACCTGGTCAGGCCATGGCTGTCACAGCCAGAAGCGATCTGGGCCGGAACCTTGAACCTCGTCTCCACCCACGCGGAGCTCATCCGCAAACGCGTGTCCGGACATTCCTCCTCCGGCAATCATACGATTGCCGAAGCGGCCGGCCTCGTATACGCAGGGCTTCTCTTCCCCAAAATGGAGATGGCTGAACGCTGGTTAGCCTATGGACTCTATCTCTTAGAGCAAGAGGCTCCTCACCAAATTAGACAGGATGGAGGAGGGCGTGAAGAGGCGATCTGGTACCTCCGGTTTATCTCCGATTTGTACGGACTCACCGTCGCCCTGTTACGCCAGCATGAACAACTCATTCCTCAAAAACTGATCCAGGCCACTGAACGAAGCCATACGTTTCTTCAGGCGATGATGCGTCCGGGCGATGGCGCCCTGCCACGTATCGGGGACGCGGACAGTGGGTATGCGCTCTCTCCATTCCTCCAGTTCGTGCCGGTTTCTGCCGAGGCAGCCCCCGGCTTGACCTCGTTTCATCTGTCCGGCTGTTCAATTCTGCAGGGCAGCAAAGGCGAGCGACTGCTGTTCGACCACGGGGAATTAGGCATGGCACCCTGTTATGCGCATGGCCATGCCGATGCCTTGTCGGTGCAATTGGAGATCGGACAACAGGAAATTCTGATCGATCCCGGCACCTACAGTTACACCGGCCATTCCGAGTGGCGGCGTTATTTTCGAAGCACTCGCGCCCATAATACGGTCACCGTCGATGGCCGGGATCAAGCCACGCAGGAAACGTCTTTTCTCTGGTCACAGCCTTTCGAAACCCATTTAATCTATCGTGACGAAACACCTGAAGGAAAAATTACGGTGCTGGCGCGACATTATGGCTACACGCAGCCATGCGGGGTCACCCACTGGCGAGGAGTGGTCTATCAGCCACCTGGCGCATGGCTCATTTGGGATTGGCTAACCGGAACCGGCACTCACCACTTGGAATTGAATTGGCATCTGGGAGTGTCTCCCGTTCAAAACTCCGCGTCCTACGTCCTGGCATGCCGGGAGCAACCGGTTCAAATCTCCGTCGAAGGAGGACTCGCCTCGCTCCATCACGGCGAAACCGCTCCGCCTTCGGGATGGCGCTCTTCGATTTATGGATCAAAGGAGCCCATTACCACACTACGAGCTGAATATCGCGGTGCGCTTCCGCATGAGTTCCTGACAAGAATTTGGTGCGGGGAGGGGCCACCCCCGACGCAGCTGCAAACTTTTTCGTTGTCCAGAAGCTTCCATGGTTCCAACACGCGTTGACATTTTAAATATTCCAGTCGATTGCGTCACGATGGACCAGGCTGTGGCGTGGGCCGACTCTCGCATGACATTGTCGGAACCCAAGACGGTGATTGCGGTCAATCCTGAGAAGATCATGAAAGCCCAGAGTGATCCCACGCTTCGGCAATTTTTACGCTCTGCGGGACTCTTGATTCCCGATGGAATCGGGGTCGTCATCGCCACCAAACTCCTCGGGTTAGGTTATGCCGAACGAGTGCCAGGGTCCGAACTGATGCCACGCCTCTGCGGTTTGGCTGCGGAGAAGGGATATAGCATCTTTCTGTTCGGTGCCAGTCCTGAAGTGAACGAACGGGCTGCACACAAACTTCGGCAGGAATTCCCGGGACTCACGATTGCTGGAACGCAGCACGGATATGTTGACGACGCAGACATGCCGGCGGTCATCGATCATATTAATGCCGTCGCTCCGCATTTCCTCTTTATCGCGCTCGGCAGTCCCAAGCAGGAACTGTGGATGTCCACGTATCTTCCTCGCTTGCGCGTGAAGGTCTGCCAAGGCGTTGGGGGAACCTTCGATGTCCTCGCCGGCCGGGTCAAACGCGCTCCATGGATTTTTCGGTGCATTCATCTTGAATGGTTCTATCGATTGCTGTCACAACCCAGCCGCCTTGTACGGCAGACCGCTTTACCTCTTTTCGCGTTTCACATTCTGCGAAAACGAGTATTAGGATGAGATCCACTCCCGAGCTTGCGACGAAAACGGCTCGCTTCTTGGCAGAGCCGGTTGCCTCCGTCTCCGCAGCAGCACCGACCCGCTCACTTGCGTTGGGCCTCACGGTGCTTCTGCCCGTGAGCATACTCGGCCTAGTCTTCACAGACAGCGTGGCCTACATGGCTGATTTGTGGCTCACCGACGAAAATTACGGGCACGGAATGCTGGTGCCTCTGATCAGCCTGTACCTTATCTGGCAACAACGACGACGCCTCATGGAACAGAGCCGGTCCGGATCGTGGTGGGGTCTCATCTGGATTCTGCTCGGAGCCGCCCTGTATGTCGTGGGTGAACTCGCCACCGTCTATCAGTTTCTGCACGTCGCATTGTGGTGCATCATTGTGGGGTTGTTAGTGTCTGCGTTAGGGGCTCGGGCCGTCTCCACGATTGCCTTTCCTTTGGGATTTCTTCTCACCGTCGTCCCCTTGCCACAGTTCCTCTATCAAGGGCTCTCGGGGAAATTGCAGCTCATCTCATCCGCGCTCGGCGTCGGGTGCCTCCAATTTATCGGCATCACGGCCTTTCGGGACGGGAATGTGATTGATTTGGGGCCCATTCAGCTCCAGGTAGTCGATGCCTGCAGCGGCCTGCGATACCTTTTCCCGCTGGCGACCCTGGCACTGCTCTGCAGTTATCTCTTCCGGGAACGCTTGTGGAAACGCATCGTGCTGTTCATATCGAGCATTCCCATTTCCATTCTTCTCAACGGATTCCGCATCGGGATGATCGGTGTGTTGGTCGAACATTTCGGCCAGGGTGCGGCAGAAGGGTTCTATCACGCATTTGAAGGCTGGGTCTTATTCATGGCGAGTCTGGGCTTGCTCCTCGCCGAAATGTTTGTCCTACGCAAAATCGGCGCGACGCGTGTCACACGAGACACACCTTCTCAACCTCAACCTGAAATGGTGCCTCCTGCATCACTGCCTTCTAGAGCCATACTGCTCCGCCCAACGTATCTGTATAGCGTCGGCCTGGTATGCCTGCTGCCGTTCGCCGCCACAGAATTGACTGAGCGGGGAGACGTGCCGCCCGTTCGGCAGCCGTTCCTGGATTTTCCGATGCAGTTCAAAGGATGGTCCGGTACCCCGTTTCCCCTCGAAGGGCGCTATGTCGAGGTGCTGAAGTTTGACGACTACGTATTGGCCGACTACCAGCAACCTCAATCAGCGGCGGTCAATTTGTACATTGCTTACTATCGGTCTCAACGCAAAGGACAGTCCGCTCATTCACCGCAGAGTTGCATTCCCGGGGGAGGGTGGGAAATCGGCACGATTGAGACGGTGCAGCTTGACTCGGCCGCAGGGCAGGCACCCGCCAATCGTGTTTCGATCCAGAAAGGTGATCAGCGCCAACTGGTGCTGTATTGGTTTAAACAACGCCATCGCATCGTGGCGAACGAATACCTGGTGAAACTGTACGTCCTGTGGGATGCCATGACACGACAGCGGACCGACGGCGCATTGATACGATTGACCACCCCGATCCAACAGAATGAAAGCGAGGGCGCGGCAGAACAGCGGCTCCTGCACTTCGCTCAAGACATGAATCCGATCTTGACCCGGTATGTTCCCGACTAGACTGAGCAGATAGCACAGCATGATTTCCACATTATTTTTCAGCTTTGTCGGTTCGCTGATCATCTGCATGGCGCTCATCCCGCCATTGATGGCGACTGCCAGCCGCCTCCAATTTCTGGATATTCCGAAAGATCAGCGCCGGGTGCATGCCATCCCCGTGGCCAAGGTTGGGGGAATCGCCTTCGGGGTCGGCACGTTTTCCGCAATGCTGATCTGGGCGCCAAAGGACGACATTGTGGTGGCCGGACTTCTCGGCGGAGTCACCATTCTGCTGTTTGGTATGTGGGATGACCGGGTTGGCTTGCCGTATACGATCAAATTTCTTGGGCAAACTCTCGGCGCGCTCATCATCATGTGGCAGGGCAATATTCACCTCAACTCGCTGCCATTTGTCGAAACGGAACTCCCCCTGTGGGTCGCCTATCCCTTGACGACGCTGATCATTGTCGGGGTGACGAACGCCGTGAATCTTGCCGATGGATTGGACGGGCTCGCCGGCGGCTTGTCGTTGTTGAGCTTCGCAGGCATGGCCTGCCTAGCGTACCTGGGAGGAGATCAAACCGTCACACTGCTCATGGTTCCGGTCCTGGGAGGATTGCTGGGATTTTTACGCTTCAATACCTACCCGGCGCGGATCTTCATGGGAGATGCCGGAAGCCAGTTTTTGGGATTTTTTATGGCGGTCTCTGCGATCGTCTTGACCGATCCGCAACGCGGTCCCTATACGCCA
Organism: uncultured Nitrosospira sp.; assembly: GCA_900696505.1. Lineage (GTDB taxonomy): Bacteria > Nitrospirota > Nitrospiria > Nitrospirales > Nitrospiraceae > Nitrospira_A. The sequence continues at coordinate 13,037 of CAADGJ010000225.1, read as the reverse complement.
GCCCTGGGCCTGTTCCTTCTTGGCCTTCCGCTGCTCGACACCGTCGGAGTCATGTTGCAACGGTTGAAGGAAGGACGGTCGCCGTTTGTCGCGGACAAAAATCATTTGCACCACAAATTGCTCGCCATGGGGCTCTCCCACTATGAAGCCGTCCTGATGATTTATCTTCTGCAGGCGGCTCTCGTCACACTGGCCTATATTCTTCGCTGGCAGAGTGAATTGGCCATCCTGAGCACCTATGGCCTCGTGGCGACCATGATTTTGTATCCCTTCTTGCGCTCCCGCTCCTGGAAGATTCAATCGAATCGCATGCTGAAGACGGCCGACCGTCTCCTGACTCGAGCCAGCACCATTACCTCTTCGCCCTGGCTGACGACTGAACCGATCCAGATTCTCGGAATTGCCGTGCCGGCGTTTTTAATTCTCAGCGTCTTTTTGCCCAAACACGTTCCGGACGATATGGGCTATGTCGCCGCGGTGATGTTTGCCGTGATGCTGATCGGACTGTGGGCCTCTCCCAGGATTTCATCGCTGGTCGTCCGGGGCGGACTCTATGTCGGAAGTACGTTCATTATGTATCTCAGTGAGCAGCCCGCTTCTTCCACGGACATTCTCAGCCCCATCCATATCTTCTTTGTGGGCCTCGCCGTGCTGGTGGCTCTCACGATCCGTTTCAACTCTGAACATCGGTTTCAAACGACGCCCTTAGACTATCTAATGGTGTTTCTCGCGATCATGGTCCCCGCATTGCCGGAAATGCAGATGGGCGACATACATTTGAGCTTCCTGACGGCAAAATTGATCGTACTATTCTTTTCTTTTGAACTCCTCCTCCACGTATTCGCCCGCCGGCTGACTCAACTGGCATTGGTCGCTCTCTGGCTGCTGTGCGGCATCGCCGTACGCGCCTGGTTATAACAAGGAAGCAAGACACTATGGCTACGACATGGCATCGATGTCACACAATCGCGAGATTCGGCTTGGCCATAGTGCTGATTCTTGCGGTTGGCTGTGGCGGTCCCGAAGAACGGAAAGCGAAGTACCGCACCAAAGCGCAAGAATATCTCCAGGCTGGGAATTTTCCGAAAGCCCGCGTTGCACTTCGGAATGTCTTAAAAATCGATCCAAAAGATTCGGAAGCCTACTTTCTCTATGCGCAGGTCGAGGAGAAGGAGAAGAACTGGCGAAACGCGTTTGCGCACTACCAGCGGGTGATTGAGCTTGAGCCGGATCACGAGCGTGCACTCGTCAAATTAGGCAAATTTTATTTGCAAGGCCGCTTGGATGAGAAGGCACATGAAACGGCCGATCACCTGCTTCGGGTATACCCAGGACACGTCTCCGCGCAAGCCATCAAAGCAGCGCTTCTTGCCGCTGACGGCAAACTTACCCAAGCGGTGGTTGCCGGCGAGGCTCTCTTTAAGCAATTTCCAACCGAACCGGATGCAGCCATCCTGTTGAGCACATTGTATGCGCTTCAGAACTCGCCTCAGCGGGTCGAAGCCGTTCTCCGAAAAGCTGTGGCAGCCCATCCGCATGACCTTGATCTGCTGAATTCGTTAGCCATGGCGTATATGCGTGCAGGCAATCAGGCACAAGCGGAATCGGTGTTCCGTGACATTCTGGCTCTCGAACCCAGCGTCTTCGATCATCACCTCAAACTCGCACTCTTTTTCGACCAGCAACGGCAATATGACAAGGCCGAAGCGATCTTGCGCGAAGCGCTGCGTCTCGATCAGGACAACGAACAGCGACATCTCGCGCTCGCCGATTATCTGGCAGGTCGAAAAAATGTGGAGACAGCGGAAGCCGCTCTCAACGAAGCCCATCGGGTACTTCCTCATGCGGTGAATATTCAATTTGCACTGGGACGTTTGTATGAATTGCATCAACTGCCTGACAAGGCACGCGCGACCTACGAGGACATCCGCGATCACAATCGGTCTAAACCGGCGGGAGGGAATGCAAAGATAAAGCTGGCCACGCTCGATTGGGCTGCGGGAAAACAGGACGACGCCATGCAACAGCTGCGTGAAGTGCTTCGCGATAATCCTCGTGCGTCGGATGCGCTCATGCTAGAAGGGCGGATTGCGCTTCAACATGGTTCCGCTCGAGAGGCGGTTCAAGCCTTTCGCACCGTGCTGAAAGACCAGCCGGAACAATCGGAAGCTTACGCGTTGCTGGGGCAGGCTCATTTAATGTTGGAGGAAACAAGCTTAGCCCGTGAGAACCTTGAAAGAGCCGTAACACTCAGTCCAAACCTTTATCAAGCGCACCTGGCACTGGCCATTCTTGATGCCTCGTCCGGCCGGACAAGGGACGCCCGAGTGCGCCTGGAAGAATTGCTCAAACAGGCGCCGACGAATCTCGGAACATTGGGCATGCTGTTGAATCTGCAGGCAGCGGACCGAGACTGGGATGGATCCGACCAGACCTTGTCACGCATTCGCGAGGCCGGTGCCAACCGGTTTGTAGCGGATCTCGCCGAGGGCAATTTATATCAGGCCCGCTTGCAATGGGATAAAGCCGTGGCGGCCTTTGAACGGGCTTCTTCCCTGAATCCTGACGCGCCGGAACCGATCTTTGCATTGGTCCGCATCGATGCACGGTTAGGGAAGTTGGCTCAAGCTCACAATCGCCTCAGCGGCCTCATCGCAAACAATGCACAGCATCCATTCGCGCATGGCCTACTGGGAGAAATTCTTATCCTCAAAGGCGATCCGATGAGAGCGGAACAAGAATTTCGGCTCGCCACTGCCCTCAAGCCGGAGTGGGGCACTCCTTGGGTCAACTGGGTCACGCTCAAACTCTCTCAGAGGAAACACGAGGAAGCAGGCGACATTCTTCAACGCGGATTGCAGATCAACCCCGCCAGCGAGGAACTGCGTCTCCTCTATGCCTCGCACCTGGGTGAGCGTGGGCAGTTCGATCAGGCCATCCTGGAGTATGAAACGATTCTGAAACACAACCCCAGGCAACTGATGGCGGCCAACAACCTCGCTTCGATTCTAGCCGATCAGAAAGGTGATGCGAAGAGCCTGGATCGGGCGCTGGCGTTGAGCCGCGATTTCGAGCAGCGCGCACCAAATCCATTTTTTCTCGACACACTGGGGTGGGTCCACCTAAAAATGGGACATCAGGATGATGCCATCCGTGTGATTCAACGTGCGGTTACAGAGGCCCCGCAACATCCCATTCTCAATTATCACTTGGGCATGGCTCACTTCAAAGCCGGCCACCGGGTGGAAGCCCAAACCCATCTCAAGAAAGCACTCAACACGAAACAATCGTTTCCCGGCATGGACGAAGCCAAATCGGTCCTTGCGGAAGTTACAGGATAGGAGGAAAGAGGGTGAAGATTGCCGGTTCGTTACTGATCAAGAAACTAGCCCGAGGTTGCCAGCCAGGTTTGTTTGCGCTCTACGCTGTTGTGCTGATGACTGGCTGTGTCACGCCCGAACACACTGCCGCTCAAAACATGGCCGATCCGGGATACCATCTCGGGCCGGAAGATGTCGTCATGATCTCGGTGTGGAAAGACGAAAATCTCACACGGGAGGCGATCGTTCGTCCGGATGGCATGGTGTCGTTTCCGCTCATCGGGGATGTGCCGGCTATGGGACATACCGTTGAAGAGGTTCGTCAGGACATCGCCAAACGCTTAGCCCGGTTTATTCCTAATCCGCATGTCTCCGTGGCAATCACAAAACTCCAGAGCTACAAAGTGTATGTCATGGGTCGAGTCACGAAGCCGGGCGAATACCTCGTGGGACACTATACCGACGTTCTGCAAGCCCTGAGCCTTGCCGGCGGTTTTACGCCGTTTGCATCGGAGAATGACATTAAGATTATCCGCCGGGAAAACGGTGACCAACGCGTCTTCCTGTTCCGATACGGCGACGTTCAAAAAGGTAGAGACCTCAATCAAAACATCCTCCTTGAGCGGGGGGATGTGGTGATGGTGCCGTGATGCATCATCGAAACTCGATCGGCATCGCGAACGTGTCGCGGTGAAGCATCGTCTTATTCCAACAGCCTGGTTATGGGCCATTCTTTTGACTACCGCGTGGTCGAGTCACAGCCTCGATCGGGAGGTCTGGTCTGCAGAATGGTTTTTGGAACCGGCCTTGACGGTGCGCGGGGAGGTCAATAGCAACCTGACTCTCACCACGTTCGACCATAAGACGACGTATGGTCATTGGGTTTCGCCCGGTGCCAAGTTCGGGGGCTCAACGGAAGCGCTAGAGGTCAACGGACGATTGGCGGCGGATTTTGTTCGATACTATGGCGGGCAAAATACCAGTCTTACAAACCTATATTTCCCGATTTCTGCTAAATACAAAATGGAGCATGACAGTTTTGGTTTCGATGGCGGATTTACGCGAGATAATACTCTCATAGGAGAGTTGCGGCAGACAGGTGTGGTCTTAAGTTTTACCCAACGCAATCAATGGACACTTAACCCATCGTGGACGCATGCAATTACCGAGCGGCTCTCATCTATAGCGTCCTACACGTTCTACGATACGCGCTATGAAAACGGCTTACGACTCGGATTGGCCGACTATACCCTGCATGTGGGCTCACTCGGCATGTCTTACCAAATGACTGAACGAGATCAGGTGCAGATAAATGCAGTAGCCGTGCGGTTTAATGCCGCTGATCTTCGGCTTAGTTCAACAATTGTCGGTCCGCAGATCACCTACTCGCACATGTTTTCCGAAACCGTGTCGGGTGCAGTGTCGGGGGGCCCCAGGCATGTATCGTCCAGCATCAATACTCCTGCCGGGTCTTTATCCGATGGTGTATGGACCTGGGTCTTTTCAGGCAGCCTGGAGAAACGATTGGAAGACTGGCGGGTGAAAGCTGAGATCGGACGGGAAATCAACCCCAGCGGATTCGGCCTACTGCTCCGTACCGATAAACTGAGCCTGGAAGTGTCCCACCAACTGACAGAACGACTGTCAGCCTCAGTCACCGGATTATTTATTATTGCCGATGGCGTGAAAACCAGAGCGGTCTCCACCGTGTTCCCTGAGAACCGGCTCTTTTATGTGACACCGAAACTCAGCTGGCGACTCTCTGAATGGTGGACAGCCGACGTGACATATACGTATACCAAACGAGATCTTCCGAGCCAATCATTGACCGCGCTCGGGAATTCTGCAACTATCATGTTTACGTATTACCCTCCAAAGTTTACGGTAGGACGATGAGAAGAGCTAGCGAATCTGAAAGTAGAAGGGAACCATGAATAAAGCGACCGTGGGCATCCAAGACATCATCTCGATGGTGAAGCGCCGTAAGGTGCCCATCATCATGATCACTCTCGGCATTCTCATCCTGGGCGCCACCCTCGCATTTACCATTCCAGCGGTCTATCGTTCCACCGCGACCATTCTGATTGAAGAACAGGAAATCCCCTCTGACCTCGTGCGTTCCGCCATTACTACCTATGCGGATCAACGAATCGAAACTATTAAGCAACAAGTCATGAGCCGCAGCACATTGTGGAAAATCGTGGAGCAGTACGATTTGTACAAACACATGCGGAAGCAGAGTCCGACCGAAGAAGTGCTTCATCGGTTTACAAAAGATACGAATATCGATGTGATCAATGCGAAAGTCGTCGACAAACGGACTCAGAATCCCACCCAAGCCACCATCGCTTTCACACTATCGTATGACGGAGAGAGTCCTGAATCAGCGCAAAAGGTCGCCAATGAACTGACCAGTTTATTTCTGGCGGAAAACCTGAAAACTCGCGAACGGCATGCCCAGGAAACGACCGCCTTCCTCAAGCAGGAAGCCGATGGTCTCTCCCGTCACATTGAGGAGATTGAAAAGAAACTCTCTATCGTCAAACAGCGTGCAGATGGCGCACTTCCTGAACTGACACAATTAAATATGCAACTCTTGAATGGTGCCGAGCGCGAGCTGACCGATACTGATCGGGACATTCGCAGTTTGGAGGAGCGAAAGACGTTTCTCGAAGGTGAACTCGCCACCATTAAACCTAACACGCCGATTCTCTCGTCGACTGGAGAAAGAATTTTGGACTCGGGCGAGCGGCTGAAAGCCTTGCGCGCGGAATATGCTGATAAAGCGGGGTATCTCTCGCCTGAGCATCCGGATATTTGGAAAATGCAGCAAGAGATTCGAGCGCTGGAGAGAGAGACGGGCGGAGCGGCTCCCATCGACGATGTGCTGAAACGTCTCACCGGTGAACGAGCTACCTTAGCAACTCTACTCGACAAATACGGGGAGGATCACCCGGACGTAACGAGGTCCAGACGGACCATTTCCTCTTTGGAGAAAGACCTTCGGGAATATGAAAATGCACCGGCCAAGATGCCAGCCATCAAACCGGAGAACCCCGCGTACATCAACACCCAAACGCAATTAGCTTCGGCCACTTCGATGTTGGAAGCGCTGAAAGCGCAACGAGCCAAATTGCGGAAACGTGCGGAAGACTATGCCCGGCGTCTCGAAAAAACTCACCATTTCGAACCGGAGTACTTAGACCTCGCGCGGGAGCGGGACAACTCCGCCCGGAAATATGAAGAATTGCGTTCCAAACTTCTTGAGGCACAAGTCTCGGAAGGGCTCGAGACACAGCGCAAAGGTGAACGGTTTTCCCTGATTGATCCGCCGGACCTTCCCGAAAAACCGGAAAAGCCGAATCGTCCGCTTATCCTGCTCCTGAGTTTTGTGCTGGCTTTGGCAGGAGGAGCGGGCAGCGGGGTCTTACTGGAAAACGTCGACCGTTCAATCCGCGGCCCGGAATCACTGGCTCATATCACCCAGACCTATCCACTTGCCGTGATTCCCTACATTCCCAATAACGCGGACCTTCGCCAACTGATTGCCAAGCGTCGAACCATCCGCCTTGCCGGCATCGGCATCGCGACTGCCTGCATTTTATTGGCACATTTCTTCTGGCTACCGCTCGATGTGGTGTGGTTCGCCGCGCTACGTAAATTCGGTCTCGATTAACCGAGTAGGAGATTTCACATGGAACCGCTACACAGTGCAATGGAACGATTCAAGCGGGAGGAACAGCGACGCCCCACGCCGGTTGTTCTCAAGGCACCGCCCCCTCGAATCGGAAAAGATGCTGTGCAGGATATTGTGTATACGCACACCCGCACCGTCGATATCCCGGACGACGTCCTGCGTGAACGACGAGTCCTTGCCGGTTTCGAGCGCGGCTCCTTTCTTGATGCGTATAAAATTCTCCGCACCCAAGTCATGCACCGACTGCGCGAACATGGTTGGAACGTGCTGGGCATTACCAGTCCGAGCAAACAAGAAGGCAAAACGCTGACTGCGGTGAATCTGGCCATCAGCCTCGCCATGGATACGACACAAACGGTCCTGTTGGTAGATGCCGACCTGACCAATCCCAGCGCTCATCTGGCATTTGGAATTGAGGAGTGTGGAGGGCTCGTCGATTATTTGCTGGATGGAATACCCGTTGAGCACCTGTTGATTCATCCCGGAATCGGACGGTTTGTGCTTATGCCGGCCGGGCGATCTATTACGAATTCAACGGAAGCATTGACCTCGCCCAAGATGGCCTCGCTCGTCGAGGAGTTCAAGCACCGGTATCCATCCCGCATCGTGCTGTTTGATTTGCCACCGCTGCTGCAGACCGCCGATGTGCTGGCTTTTTCTCCCTATACCGACGCCTTGCTCCTTGTCGTCGAGGACGGGAAGACCACCCGTGAAGAGGTCGAGCGAGCCCTGCAATTAGTCAAAGGCAGCACACCGGTATTGGGCACCGTGCTTAACAAAGCCGGTAAAGGCCACATGACCCCTGCAGCAATGAAGCGAATGTTATTGACCTAAACACCTTACTCTCGTAAAGAAGATCCATGTACGAACGCTTCTATCACCTGACAGTCAAGCCCTTTACTCTCGTCCCGAATCCCGATTTTCTCTATCGCGGGGAGACCCATCGCCTCGCGCTCACCACCCTCGAATACGGCATCCTCAATCACGCGGGGTTCGTGGTGCTCACCGGAGAGCCCGGGATGGGGAAGACCACACTTATTCAGCAAATCCTGGCCGAACATCGGAACCATTTCACCACGGGGCTCATCACCAATACGCATGAGGGCATGGAAACTCTCTTGCCGTGGATTTTACTCGCCTTCGGCCAGAACGATAAAAACCTGGACAAACTGGAAGGGTTTCATGCGTTCCAGCAATTCCTCGGCAAAGAAGCGGCAGCTAAACGCCGGGTCTTGTTGATCGTCGATGAGGCGCAGAATCTCGGAGCAAATCTACTGGAAGAGTTGCGGCTGCTCTCCAATCTCAACAAGGATAAGGCGCCCATCCTCCAGATCATTTTGTCAGGACAACCGGACCTTCGACAGCTGCTGCAACGGAAAGATCTGACCCAATTCGCGCAACGTGTGATGGTGGATTACAGTCTTGAACCGTTCAAAGAAGAAGACAGCATCGGATACATTGCCCATCGTTTGCGAGTCGCAGGGCGAGAAGAGCCGCTCTTCACAGATGAGGCCGCGCGGACGATTCATCGGCTGACCGGCGGCATTCCTCGCTTGATCAACCAACTGTGCGATACGGCTCTGACCTATGGCTTTGCCGAGGAAGCGCCATTTCTGTCGACCCGGATCGTGGCGCAAGCCGCGAAAGACCGGACCAAAGGGGGCATTCTTCCGCTGTCGAACACTGAATCCCTCACGGCAATGACGCCTGATCAAAAGGCTGCCGAACAAACCGAACTGGCGGCATTGGCAGCTCGAGCCGCATCCACGTCCAATGAAGTTCCGCGCCGTGATGATGCAGTCCCGACTTCTTCAGGTGTGGCTACCGCACGACCAGACACCAATGAACAGTACGAGCGGGGACTGTCGCTCAAGAAAGCCGGATCGTATAAGGAAGCCTTACAAGCGTTTTCTCTCGCCGCCCAGGATGCCGCCTTCACCTTTAAAGCAATGGCGCAGGTTGGGATTTGCTTGAAATCCCTCGCGCAACCGGAAGAGGCCGTTACGGCATTTCGAAAGTCATTACAGGCAAAGCGCTCGGCATCCCCTGATACTATCCAGGTGCGGTATCTGTTGGCGCGCACCCTTGAGTCGTTAGAGCGCGCAGACGATGCGCTTGAACAATACCGCTGGATCGGCCGAGAAGAGCCCAGCTTCAAGGACGTGGCGGAACGGCTCGAGCGGCTCAACGGCCGCCCCATCCGATCCACTCGCAATGAAGCGGCAAGCAGCGACGGATCCTCCTGGGTAACCCAACTGCAGCGTATTCTCGGCGCCTCCAAGTAGCCAGCAACACTCCTGGCATTTCTGACTGCTACCAGCGCGTTCAAGTTTCATTCGGTACCAACCGATGATAAGTGCAGGGGAGTGTCCGCATGGCTTTAGAAATCATTGAAATTGTCGAAGATGACCAGAGTCAGGCTAAATTATTGGATCAAATCCTCCGGCAGGCGTCATACCGCACCAACGTGGCATTCGATGGGCCGGCCGGTATGCAGGATGTCTGGCGGATCAAACCCTCCTTAATCGTGGCCGATGACAACCTTCCCGGATTGACCGGCCGGGAGATGTGCAAGCGCTTACGGCAGGACCCTTCCACCACACACATTCCCATCATTGTCATGTCCGGGTTTTCGTCCGAAGAGCGCCGGGCAGAAGCCCTCGACGCAGGGGCCGACGACTTCATCGTCAAGCCGTATTCCGGGATGGAACTGCTCGCTCGCGTACGCGCACTGTTACGTCGTTGCCGGCAGAGCCAGGCGCAGGATGAAGAACTCCCTGAACATCTCGTCTTGACTGAAAATTTGTATGTTGCGGTCTATCGAGGAAAGAACCTGACGTTATCCGCGCACGAGTGGAAAGCGCTGCGTCGATTGGCGAGTACCGTCGGGAACGTTGTTCCGCGCGAAGAACTCAAATCTTTGCTCTGGGGAGACGACACCCTCATGCACGACGGAGAACTCGATCGATGTATGCAACAGCTCAACCAAAAGCTGTCGCAAGATGCCCCATCGGTGGAGTCCATCAAAATCGTGCCGGGAGGTTTTCGCCTCTCGACACCAGTCTCGGACGACTCAGACGGACCTGCGGTTCACTGACGCCACGTGAAGATTTTCGCCGCTCCACACATGCCCGGATGCCAACGCATCCAGTAACCACGACATCGTTCCGGGGACATGCCGGGCTCGTTTTCTCGCTCGCTTCCAGTCCTTCTTCATGCGCTTCCGCACCGGAAGACTCAGCTTCTTACCCCACCGATGAAAATCTGCCAGCTCCTCATATTTTCCCAATAGAGATTGAACCCGCTTGAGCTGGGAAAGCATCTCTTCTTTCGCTGCTGTTCGACCGGGCAACCATTCAGTCTGATACCGGATCGTCTTCAAGGCGAGACGCAAAGCGTGGAGGCGTTTCCGCCGAGGCTTGTCCGATGCAGCCGCGATGAGCTGTTTGAGCGCGCATTCATGCTCCTGACGCAGTTCATCAAGCCGGCGATTCCAGGACTGAGGAGGGGAGAGGATCGCGGGAAGCGCCTGCGTCGAGACGACCTGCTCGATCCTACGATAGGCCTCCGTGTGGTTCAACTTCCTGATCTGTTTCGTCAGCCGGCCATCCACCACGGCCACATCTTTTCGTCCGGCGTGACACCTGATCACGTATTGCCTGAACACCTGGAGCGCTCGAAGTTTACTCAACCGTCCGACACAAGCTGCCACGGCACGAGCACGTTTCGCCTCGCCGTAGAGTTCCAGCAAAGCTTGAAGTCTTCGGCAATGCGTGCGGATGGCGTGTATCGTGTCCGCATGTTCTCTCCCCGCAATGGCTTGGCGCAACAAATGGAGAACGGTGGTGTGACTGGAAGCCGCCATCGTGAGCAACCCTTGAGTCGGTGACTGCGGTCCTGTATGAATAGAATGGAGCATGTCACCCATGACGAATAATCAATTCCTGTGCGATGGGCTCACAGAAGATCACCCATTGCATGAATTATGGCCGGCCCGACCACCTTACGTCCATCCCAAGGGAGTACGTTGATGGATTGTCTCTTATTTCGACACGGCATTGCCTACGATCGTGAGGACTGGCGGGGGAACGAGCACAACCGGCCGCTCACGGAAAAAGGCCTGGTTCGGACGCGGCAATCAAGTAAAGGATTGCTGACTTTAGGCTGTATCCCGACGCTTATCCTTTCAAGCCCCCTGACACGCGCCCAGCAAACGGCCAAGATTGCGAGATCGTTGATTCCTGCAACGCCGCCGCTGCGGATCTGCCAGGAACTCATTCCAGAAGTCCCTCCGCGTGCATTGATTGCACTGCTCAACACACTCCCGTCCGACGCCGTGGTCCTCTGCGTGGGGCACGAACCACACCTGAGCGCGACGGCCGGAATCCTCCTCACGGGAAAGCTGTGCAAAGGGCTTTCGCTCAAAAAAGCAGGCGCCTGCCTACTTCATCTTGAAGGGTCCGTGCGTCCCGCAAAAGGCCGCCTGGAGTGGTGGCTCACCGCGTCACAATTGCGCGCACTGGTGTAAGGTGCTCGCGCAACCGTCGCCATTCATCTTTGGATTGGCGATGATCCGCTACTGAGCCCCCTCGCTCAGAATACACGCGGCTTCGAAAGTAAGTTCGTGCAGTAAGGAGTGCCTGTAGGAGTTGACCGTGGATTCCGATTCAGGTGGCATCGTCGTCTCGGGTGGTCGTTATGAACTGCACCGGCCGCTTGAAGACTTTCTCAAACAGATCGCTCCGGCCGCGCGCCGCCCAAATCTCTAACTCTGCATCACCCGACACCTGCGCAGTAATCACCACGGTCTTGCCGAGTTTGACGTCGATATTCTGCACCACCGAAAACTGGCTTCGGTCTAAGCCATCGGCAATGCGCAGCAATGCCGACAAGACATTGATGACTCGCTGGGAGCCCTCCGGCAATACCGTAAATTCGTCATGCTTCCTGGTAGGAACGGAACGGCGATGATAGCGGGCGATATTCGCAATCAAATCGATTTCCTCAGCGGTAAACCCCGAGAGATCGCTATTCTTGATCAGGTAGTAGGCATGCTTGTGATGCTGTCGCGAATTGATCATATAGCCGATATCATGCAGGATCGCCGCACTTTCCAACCACTCGCGTTCCCGCTGTCCGAGTCCATGCAACGCCTTCGTCTGATCAAATAGACGTAAGGCCAATCCCGCCACATGCAACGCATGCGTTTCGGAGACATGGCAGCGATGGGCGAGGGCCAGGATGTTGCGTTTACGCACGTCGGGAATGTCTCGCTCCGCCTGGATACGGTCGTGGTGCCGCTGAATGAAATCGTAAATAATCCCTTCGCGGATCGCTTTGTCGCAGAGGGTGAGCTCCGTTTTCTGCAACAGCTCCAGCAAGATCCTAAACACTATGGCGGCCGGAAGCAGGGTGTCCACACGTTTGGGATCCAGCCCCGGCATGGCCAGACGCGTTTTCAACGAAGCGCCGGCAAGTCGTTTTTCAACGGCGGCGATGTCCTTGGCGGATACCCTGGCCAGATTGAGCTGCGGCAGCGGCCGGCCGGTGCGTTGCAGATGAATCACCTCAGCCAGGTTGCCCGCCATGCCGGACGTCGCGATAATCTGCTCCACCCGTTTGGTTTTGTACGAGCCCAAGGCATTCTTGAGTTGAGCGGTCACCGCCGCTTCCAGATCCCGAAGCATCGCTTTTGATGGAGGCGTTTTGGAGAGGTAGAGATCCTTTAAGCGAATTGCGCCCAGCTTCAGGCTCCGGGCCTGAAAAATGGCCTCGCGATTCCCGACGATGACCTCCACCGACCCCCCGCCGATATCGATCACCAGCGTGGGCGACTCGGGCAGGGCCACGCTGTTCTGCACGCCGAGGAAAATCAACCGGGCTTCTTCCGCGCCGGTAATCACTCGCACGGTCAGGCCGGTTTGCTGCATGACATGATCTAGGAATTCGCCGCCGTTCCTCGCCTCCCGCACGGCGCTGGTGGCTACACCTTCGATCTGTTCGTACCCTTTATTGCGGGC
>CAADGJ010000224.1 GCA_900696505.1 uncultured Nitrosospira sp. | reverse complement strand
TTGCAGTCTTCCAATGAAGAACTACAGTCGGCAAACGAAGAACTGCAATCAGTCAATGAAGAATTACACACCGTAAATTCAGAATATGACCAGAAGAACAGGATTTTGGTCGATCTGAACCGCGATCACGACAACTTGCTCAACAACACGGATGTAGGGATCATTTTCATCGACCGGCATTGCCGGATCCGGCGGTTCAATCCAGCGGCGACGACTCTATTCCGACTTATCCCCGGGGATGTCGGGCGCGAGCTCAGTGATATTACCTCGGATGTCCCGGAGCAAACCGGCCTCCATCGCATCGTTCGCCAGGTGCTTGACGAAGGTATCCAGCATGAGCAAAGCATCGAACTGTCGACCGGGCGCTGCTTTTTATTACGTCTCGCGCCTTACCGCACCGAGGACCGCACGGTCGAGGGCGCACTGATTACGATTACGGATATTACGCGTCGGCATCAGCTTGAAAATCGGTTGCGCCACGGTCAGCGATTGGAAGCGATCGGACGGTTGGCCGGTGGGATTGCACATGATTTCAATAATTTGCTCTGCGGGATTCAGGGGTACGCGCAGTTGATGGAGCAGCGCCCTCATGATGAGGAACAATTAAAGCCATTGCGCGCGATACAAGAGGCGACGGCCCGTGCCGCGACATTGACGGCGAATCTACTGGCGTTCGGTCGCAAGGCCAAGTTGGAATCGAAACCCCTAGATTTCCATCACGTCATCCGCACGACGTTGGAACTGGCCAATACCAACCTGCACGATTCCATTCGCGTAAAGACGGCCTTAGAGGCTCCGCATGCTATCGTGGTCGGGGATTCCACGCAGTTGCAGGCAATGGTTCTGAACCTGCTGATCAATGCCAAGGACGCCATGCCTCGCGGGGGCGCGATCACGATCTCGACGCACGAGTGCGAGGTGGATCCGGTCAAGGCGGCAGAGCTACGACCGCCAGTCGAGCCGGGTCGTTTTCTGGTGATGAGCATTGCCGATCAAGGCAGCGGGATCGCCACTGAATACCTCGAGCATTTGTTTGAGCCGTTTTATACGACAAAGGGCGATTCAGGAAACGGGCTTGGGCTGGCTGCCGTCTACGGCACGGTGAGCGAGCATGGCGGCGGGATTCAGTTGTTGACCGGCGAACAAGGAACGGCGTTCCGTATCCACTTACCCCTCTCCACCATGGGACTTGAGCCGGTGGCACAGCCGACGCACCGTGAAGTGCCTCGGCACGGTAGCGGAGATGTGCTGTTGGTGGACGATGAGAAAGCCATTCGTGACCTCGTAGGAGAGTTTCTGGGAGGCCTTGGGTACACCGTCACGAAAGCAGACAGCGGTCCGCGCGCCATTGCGGCCTATCAGCAGCACGGGCAGTTCGATGTTGTGTTGTTGGATGTGACGATGCCGGGAATGAGCGGGGTAGATGTCTTTCGAGTTCTGCGCGAAATGGACCCGGGAGCACGAGTGCTTCTCCTCTCAGGGCACGCGTTCGGTCAGGTTGACGAAGAACTATTGGAGCAGGGGTTGTGCGGATTCGTGAAGAAGCCGTTCGATCTCGTGGAACTCTCCCATCTCGTGGCGGTGTTGTGCACCGAGTGAGGCGGTGCGTTAGGGGGAGACTGAGTGATCTGCCAGCGGCCCGCTGGTCAGGCGCTTTCTCAAATGTGAACAGGAAAGACAGACCGTGCATGCCACTGGAAGGGCACTTGGCCCCAACTGGAGTCCTGCCTCACAGGCATTCTGTAGATTCATCCATCGGTTTTGCCATGACACCGACATGCAAATGCTGCAAAACGGTACGATGGTCAATGGGGCCGTGCTGGCGAACGCGAGACGGGGCAGCGTCGCGGGACGCGGGCTGACACAGAGCGTCGTATGCACACAGCGTAATCCCTCCGGGACACGTTCAATCAGGGCTTCCATGTGACGGGTCCGGTCAGGGGCGTCGCAGCGATACGGAAGACGGACAGTCTGTCCGGTGTCGATCACCCATCGATAGAGCCGCTCATAAAAATACCGTGTCGTCCCACCGGTGATGAAGGTCAGAATCGAGGTTCCAGTGACAAACCGGCTGGTACATTCGATCGCGCCGAAACTGTCGGCGCGAAGATCCCAGGCGTGGTCGACAGATCGAATCGCCAAGGCGTGGTCCAGCTCGATCGTAATTGAACCCATATCGCGCACATCGACGTCGGAAGTCTGCGTCATGATAGGACCAGTGTAATGCCTTCGGAGAGATGGGTCAATGAATCTGTAAGACGACGAGCAAGTGACTCTACGTAGTCAGAGTGATCGTCCCCTGACCTTGTCTTTACGCTGCTGTCCTGGCAGATGAGTCTGCCGGCGATCTTATGATGTTGTGTAAATCTTCCCCGAGAGCAACATCCAGGAGCAGTGCGATCAGAAGCAACGGTGTTCACATAGGTCTCATACAGTTGGCTCGGGAAAAGGGCCGAGTCGCTGTGTCTTGATTAATTTGCTCCCTCACGCGGCTGAGCTCCGGGAAACCATTCGGTATGCTGATCCCCTTGGCGGCCGAAATAGGTCACGCGCTTACCCTGAAGGAACGCAAAGTAGCCTTGCACCCCCGCCTTGACGGCGCGCTCACAAAATGTCCTGAATTGTTGCCCATTCTGCTGACTGTCGAGAATTGCCGCTTTGAGTGCGGCTGTATCGAAGTGTTCTGAAATCGAAGGCAGACCTTGGAAGACAAGGGGGGCTGTCACCACTGTCCCCGAGCCGGTGTAGAAGGAAAAGGAACTGAGGGCATAGTCCACATGATAGTACTCGACACCGTTGGCGATCAGTTTGCCGACGATCTCAGGAAAGGGTATCGATCCATTCATGGTCGCCTTCGCTAATTCCGCAATGTCCTTCGCGTTCATGTCTGTCTCCCCGTAAAAGCCACGAGAGTGGTGACTACGATCGATAGGAGGCAATTGCAGCCTGACCGAATGACGCCGCTATGCCGGTGGAACGGCTAGGGCAGATCTGCCTGCTTCTCTTTCGGCACCTCATAGCGCAACTCGGCGAAGCCGGGGCCGATCCTGTGCACAGATACCAACCGAAGTGACGGATTCGTGACACGGCGTGGAAAAAGTGGTTTGCCGCGTCCCAGCGTGACGGAGCCGACTTGAACGATGACCTCATCCAGCAGGCCGGCGTCGTAAAACTGTCCTGCGAGATCTCCACCTCCGACGATCCAGATGTTCTTCGATCCAGCTGCCTGCCGCATGTCAGTGTGAACGGTTCGAACATCTCCTCGAACCAGGCGAATATCGGCATTCGGGATCATGGGAAGCGGACGGGTGGAGAATACCCAGGCAGGTTGAGAATAGGGCCAGGGGGCGCCAGTCTGTTGGTCGGCAATCTTGTCAGTATGGCGAAGCATCCATTCATAGGTCGCTGCCCCCATGGCTAAGGCCCCGACCTCAGCAATGAAGGAGGGGTAACTTGTCTCGTTTACGTCGCCCAGTGGAAACAACCAGTCTAGAGAGTCGTCTTCGGTGGCAATGAACCCGTCGAGGCTGGTGGCGGTGTAATATTGCGTCTTCATGGTGGCTTGCTCAGACGATATAACACATGTCGCCGCAGTTTGGATTCGACGGGCACCTGGGGATGGTCGAACTCGTAGTCACGCCGCATTCCGAGCCGTTCCATCACGGCACGCGATTTGAGATTGGAGATGGCGGTAAATGCGACAATTTCTTCCAGATGGAGTTGTGCGAAACCGAACGTGATAGCCGATTGCGCAGCCTCCGTGGCATAGCCCAGGCCCCAATAGGATTTGGCGAGGCGCCATCCCACTTCAACGCAGGGTGAAAAGGGGAGCGAGGCTGATGGGATATGCAACCCGACGAAACCGGTGAATTGCTGGGATTGACGCTCTTCAACAGCCCAGAAGCCCCAGCCCCGTTCGTCGATGAGCTGCGTGACTCGTTCGGCAAAGCCGTCGCTCTGCGCTCTGGTCCACAGCGCTGGATAATAGCGCATGACATCGACATCGGCATTGATCGCCGCGAATGGTGCGAGGTCCGATGGTCGCCACTGTCGGAGTCGAAGGCGGGGAGTGAGGAGATTATTTGGGGACAGCATACGCGATCGGGCGTGATCAGCAGGGCTTCGATTGGGAGTGCTGTAGAGAATGTCCGCCTCTTTTTCTCATAGTGGGCAAAGTGTACGATGGATCCGAATTATACGTCAGTATGGCTACGATCAACCATGCAACATCTCACGAAATCAGCTTCACCCTCTCCTCCCAAATCCTTCCACCATCATGACGTCCGCCACGTTGTGTCCATTCACAAAGACATCGGCGAGGGTGCGGCCATAGACGTCGTGGCCGTGGGGGATGATGTTGATGATCCCATCATGCAATAGCTGCTCCAGCCGAAGGGCCGCTTCTCTTCCGCCCGGTTCGGACAATTCCGGCGCGTTGTAGCCTCGAATGCGAATCCGGTCAGTGCCGTACCGAATGGTATCGCCATCGACTGTGTGGACTTGCCAGCTTTCCACGGTTCGCTCGAACCCTCCCATCGACAGGACATGGCGCGGAAGTGATCTCATTCCGCGACTGAAGGAATGCGATTTTTTCGCGAAGGGGTTCTTATGCGGGCGAAGACCTCGCTCATGATGTCTCCGTCGATACCGTTGGGATTGGTGTTGGGGAAGCGAGGGGCGTTGATCGGGCTTCAGATCCCAGCAATCGGTGCAGTGAAACGGGCTCGGATCATTCCGGATCGCAGGGGTGTAGGTGTGCAATGTTGACAGGCTTTCTTCCACTGCGCCGTGTGCGAGCGTGGTGGGAGAGGCCACCAGCAACAGCAGGGCGAACCGGCTCAAAAAGCGGGAGTCGGGTACGATGGTGCAGCGCATACTGAAAGTCCTCCGTTGGTTCAGCTCTCGTCAGAGCACGCTCCATGCCATGAGTCACGGCTGGGCTCTTCGGTTGACAAGCCGAAAAACCGCGTGCTCAAATGCCGACGCACGTCGGTCGTGACGCGTGAAGCGCAGCGTTGCCGGAAGAGCGGGTCAGCTCGCTGGGTTTCCGCGAGCTACGAACAAAGAGTGAGAATTCACGGAGGTTTACATCATGGATATGTTTGGAAAAGTGGGGCTGGTCGAGGTGCCGATTTTGATCGCGCCCGATCAAAAGGCCTGGATGGATCGCATGATCAAGGAAGGCAAGATCGCGATTCCTCCCGGCGGAACCTTGGAAAAAGGTTCGCTGTATTCAATGTTTGTCCGCATGCTCCTGCACAATGCGATGGAAGAGCAGAAACGGCAGGAAGCGTTAGATATGGACGACGAGGACGACGACGAATAGCCCAGGATGCTGAATCAGCTGCGTATCCGAATGGATGCATTTCGTATCAGTTTCGATACGAAATGCATCCAGGAACCGGCTTCACAAAGAGCAACTCCCGCCAGCTTCACACCAGGTCAGAGGGCTTTAAACGCGGCTTGAGCGGCGTTGAGGGTGCGTTCAATGTCCCGCGGAGTATGGGCTACCGACATGAAGGCGGCTTCAAACTGTGATGGCGCCAGGTAGACCCCTGCATCCAGCATGTGGTGAAAGAATTTCGCATAGACCTTCGTGTCGGATTTCTTGGCCGTCGCCCAGTCCACCACTGGTCCCTGAGTAAAGAACGCGCACATCATGGAGGCGACCCGCGTCTGAGTCAGCGGAACTCCCGCTTTGCTCGCGATTTTTCCCAATCCTTCCGACAGCGCGACCGACCGTTGTTCGAGTTGTTCGTAGGTCCCCGGTTTCTTCAATCGCTTCAGGGTTTCGATGCCTGCCGTGACGGCCAAGGGATTTCCTGACAACGTCCCAGCCTGATAGACCGGACCGGACGGGGCAATCATCTTCATGATGTCCTTCGCACCCCCGTAGGCTCCTACGGGCAGTCCTCCACCAATGATTTTTCCCAGAATCGTCAGATCGGGCTTGATACCGTAGAGTGTTTGCGCGCCGCCGTATTGAACTCGGAATCCCGAGATCACTTCGTCGAAAATCAGCAGCATCCCGTGGGCATCGGTCAGCTTGCGCAAGCCTTCCAGGAATTCTGGAGAAGGAGGGACCACCCCCATGTTGCCGGCGATAGGCTCGACGATGACGCAGGCCAGCTGCCGGTGATGCTTTTTGATCAGCTTCTCCGCCGTCACCAGGTCGTTATACGGGGCGGTCAACGTGTGTTTCGTAAAATCTTCCGGGACCCCAGGACAGTCGGGGATACCCAAAGTGGTCAGACCAGAACCGGCTTTGGCTAAGAGGTAGTCACTGTGGCCGTGGTAACAGCCCTCGAATTTCAGAATGCCGTCGCGTTTGGTATAGGCGCGAGCCACGCGGAGGGCGCTCATCACCGCCTCGGTCCCCGAACTCACGAGTCGCACCTGCTCCATTGAGGGCAGGGCCTCTCGAATCATCGTGGCCAATTGAATTTCCAATTCCGTCGGCGCGCCATAACTGGTCCCGTTGGCGGCGGCCTGTTGAATGGCTTTTGTCACGGTGGCCGGCGCATGGCCGAGAATCATGGGCCCCCAGGAGAGCACATAGTCGAGATAGCTGTTTCCGTCGACGTCATACAGGCGCGCGCCTTTGGCTCGGGCGATGAAGCGAGGTTGTCCGCCTACTGAGCGAAAGGCTCGAACCGGACTATTAACGCCTCCGGGGATGATCTGCTGTGCCTCTGCAAAAAGCTGTTCCGAACGTTGTGTTTTCATGGGCCTCTTTCATCGAGGGGTGAATTGGGGCGCAACCTAACATGGGAAATTCAAAACGGTCAATTGATGCACCGCTTTTCCATGCGCCCCGGCGGATGATCCGATACAGCTTGGTATCTGAATCGATACACCAGCCGGGAGGCTTCATGAATTCAATCAGAGTTTCTTTTAAAAATCACGGTTTTTCGTGGTGTCTATTTGGTGGCGCGAGTCTTGCTGAACACCGGGTGTCATTGCGTAGGAGAACATGATGAAAGTAATCTGCTCCTGGTGTGAAAGTGAAGGGCGACCCGCTGTGGTGCGGGAAAAAGCTCCTTTGGCCGATGGACGCGAAACTCATGGCATTTGTGCCAGCCATCTTCAGCAGATGGGAATCGGGCGGGATCCCCTCGTTCCTTGCTACGAAGAAGGATCGCGCCAACGGTATGAGCCTGTGGTGATTCGCCGCCGATCTGAAGTAGCGTCTGCCTTATTGCAATGATGAGTGTGAGACCTCACCTCTCGGAAGAGACAAAAAATGTCATTCGTCGCCATATTGCCACACAATTGTCTGCAGGAATCTTCCTCTTCCGCCGATCTCCTTCTTCTAACCCTCTGAAAAATTGATGAACCGATAGCCCCATGCCTCCTGGTGCGGGTTTTGCGCCTGCAGGGGGGAGTCGGACTGTAACGAATGGGAGTGACGTCAGTGAGAGTGCTCTGCGCCTGGTGTGTGCGAGATGGAAAGCCGGCCTTTCTCCGCGAAAAGTTGCCGCTCGACGATCTCAGTGAGACGCATGGGCTGTGCGAGGATCATTTCACCTCGCTGAGCCGGAGCGTGAAGCAAGTCGTCACGCCGCAAGTCTGGCTGCTCTCGCGCCTGAACGATCTGTCCTGGGGACTGACACGGTGGATCCAGCGACAGATGGGACGGTTACTCTTTCTCTCCTAGGCATCTGCACGCCGGCTAGCCAGAATCAGCCGGTTTATCGAAACTATCCGAGTTTTCCTCGCAACAACGTTAACCCCTGTTCAATCAACGTTGAGTCCGGAATCTTCCCTCCAGGTGTCAGTTTATCGATCAAACCGGGTAGTAGATTCGCCAATTGTCCGCCGGCGGCCTCTGTACTGAGCCCTGCTTGGGACGCCAATTGTTTGAGGAGGTCGCCACCCAATCCCTGGTGGATCTGTTCCGGTGAGATCGGCAGATTCTTACCCGTGCCGACCCAGGAATTCACGATGTCTCCCAGTCCGTTTTTCTGGAAGGCTTGAATAAGTCCGCCAAGCCCCCCTACATGGCTGTTCTGCGCGAGCAGGCCGACCACGGCCTGGAGCAATGGATTGTTATTGCCGGTTTGTCCCAGCATCCCCGTCGCCGCTTGACCAAGTTGATCGAAGAGTCCCATCAGTGCCTCCTTACATCACGGGAATGGTACGGTCTAACGACCGCTGGTTTTTGATCCCTTGGATCCGCCGGATTTCGTCGCCTTCCGCTCCATGGCTAGAGGCGGTGCGAACCAATTATGGCGGGTCCGTTTGTGCCGCTCCTGGACTGCCAGCACCGCATGGAACGGTAAGCCGTTGCCAGTCGCGTCGTCGGATTCTTTGAGGCTCCAGGCCTCACCGGCTTCGCTCAGAATTTCGACGAAGGTTTCAAAGTCGTCCTCCTCGTCGGGCTTCGTCAGCACCTGGTCCGCATCCGTGACCACGACGAGGTAGCCTTTGCCCGGCAGCCAGTCCAGGTCTGCCAAACACTCTTCCAAGGCATCCCAGTTGTGGCCGAAGTAGTCGGGAAACGAGAAGACCCGCGCGAATTCGTCCAAGAGCCCGGCCTTGGTTTTACACTTTTTCCCGGAGACGGTTTTGGTGACAAACTGGGCGGGGACCGACAGCAATTTATCCAGCGCCTCTCCCTCGGCATGCACCAGGAGATGGGCCCAAGGTTTCTTGATCGATTGAAGCGCAGTAATCGACATGTGTCCTCAATTCATCGGCACAAATGAACGGTAGTGGTCGGCAGTGTAATAGGCTTTCCCGCTAGATTGATTAATGACGATCCGTTCGGCTCCGCGGTTTTTCCCCGGCACCTTCGGGTGCACATCATATTCGCGATAACGGCCCCGTGGAAGCACCCGCTCTCGATTCAGAAAGTTGCGCCCTCCGACGTAGCCCGGCAAGGGCTCCCCATGTCGCGCTTCAATCGCTTTGAGGGTGTCGCGTGCAGCCGAAGGAATGGTATCCCGTACCTCACCTTGCTTGCTGCCGGGGCCAGCGCGCACGGCGCCATCGTCCGCAGGTGGCGTCTGAGGGGGTGCCGGAGTGAGATGCGGAACCGGGGTGTCGAGAAGTGCAGGGCCAGGCTCAGCCGTGAAGGCGACGCCCAGGTGCAAGAGCAACGTCGCGCAAACCCAGAGGACAAGTCGTGTGACACGCGAGACAGACATGGTGATTCACAACTCGTGACAGCAACTGGAAAGACCCTAACACGTCACATAGGAGCGGTCAACGTGGCCACCGCGCGACGGAAGAGCAACCCATCACACACGGTCGTGTTGCAGCTCCGTGACGTGCATTCGGGTAAACAATTCCCAGTCGAACGGCTTGGGCGACACGGCATGCAGCGGAATCGTTTCGATCCGGTTTGAATCGTGATAGGCCACCATACAGCCGACGATGGTGTCCGGCTGTTCAACAAGCCGGCGAACCGTTTCGTAGGCGAGATGTTGCGCAATCATTTTATCTTCCGGAGTGGGTGGTGCGCCTCTCAGGGTATGGCCGAGTATCGTGGCCTTCGTAGCCGAGGCCAGCGAGTATGGACCCGTTGCGCCACGACGCTGGGGCCATGTGGCAATTGTCTGCGCGACATAATCGACCAGACCGTGGACACCACCCTCCCGGTGATGCCGGTGAGGCGTCCGTTCCGCCACGACAAAGATGTGGCTTTTGTTCGGCACCCCCAAGGTGCGTTGTAATGTGCCAAGGACAATGTCTTCGATATAGGTGTCGGGATCGGGATGCTCATTGACCAGGATGCCTTCCGCCCTGGCTTGGTAGGCGCAAGCCAAGGCCAGATGACCGGACCCGGCACCCATGACTTCGACGAAGAAGATACTGCCCATGGCGGCGCTGGTCGCTTTCAGCGATTCAATGGATTGATTCGCGAGGGCGATGGCTGAATGGAATCCCAGCGAGATGGTGCCGGCGATGTTGTTGTCGATGGTGCCGGGGATGCCGACCACCTGCACGCCATAGGTCTCATGGATGGCCCGCGCGCCGCGCAAGCTGCCGTCCCCTCCTAAGACCACGAGCGCCGAGTCTTCGAGATAGGGAGCGAGGGATCGCATCGCTGCCTGTTGCACCTGCTCGTCTTTGAAATCCTCGAACCGGCTGCTGCCGATGGGGCTGCTGGCATGGCTGCTCATGCCCCGTGTATCTTCCTCGGTGACGGCATCGATCCAATTGTTAGCCAGGCCGAGAAATCCATGCCGGACAAAAAAGACGTCCAGGCCGAAGCGGTTGCCGGTGACGCGCAATTCCTTCAAGGCCGCCCCCCCGCCGCCGAAATCTCCGCCTGACACCAGGGCGATCAGTCGTTTGATGCGCCCGGGTTTGAGCGTCACGCGCTGACTGCGTTCCCGCTCGACCGTCACCCAGGCCTCACGCGCAACCCGCTCGCTTTCAATCAGCCCAACGGCGGTCGAATAGCCGGAAAGTTTGCCGTTTTCCAACGTGAGGAGCACCACGTTGTCCTGGCCTTCTTTGTATTCGCCGAATTCCGAAAAGGCTTCGCGGAAGGGACGCGGATCGAGGTAAATGCGCAGCGCGCGCAGGGTCGAGCTGTGTGTATAGAGGCAGAGCACTTCTCCGGGATGGGCATGGCCCAGCCGGTGCAGCCCATCGATCACATCCACGTAGAGATCAAAAAATGAGTGCCCGCCGGGGTAGCTATAAAACGGATGTTTGATGAGCCGTTTGGCGGTCTTCGCGTCCACCCCGAATGCCTGTGCCGCCGCGTCGAGCTCCGCTTGTTTCTCCATGCCGGTGACCCACCCGAAATCTTGCGATTCCAGGGTCGGTTCAATGTGGGGATGTACGGCATCTGCCCCGTCGGGGAGCAACGCCTTGGTGATGCGGCGGCAGAGTTGCTCCGTATTCGGGCTGTGACTGATGAGGTGAAGAAACGTGCGCGGATCGAGGTAATTCCGCAAGTGCAGATATCCTAATTGCTGGCCGACCACGCCCACCATGCGGGCCAGTGCCGCGCCCACGGCATCCGCTCGGGGCACGCCGCGTTCGGTATCGAGGACGTTGGCCAGTCGCCGGCCCACACGATGAGTTTTGCTTTCGACCTCAGAAACACCGTGACGCATGGTGAGAAACAATGTGCGGTCGCCGAGATCCCGTGGAAGCAACCAGAAACGATCATCACCGAGATCCAGCACGATACGACCTTCGGCCAGCTGCGGAGTCAGTTGCGTCCGCGGCACGATGGCCACCGGTCGGCGGTGCGCCGGTTTCTGGGTCGCGCCGATCGGTGCTCGGTACAGCGGCGCAAGTTCCCCGCGTGCAAGCAGTAGATTCCAGGCGGCGAAAAATACCACGGGGTCATTTCCGCACGTCTTGGCGAGGAGGGTTTGTCGCGCGGCGCGATAGGCTTCGGCGCTAGGCAGACCCTTTTGAACATGCTGGATGAACGCTCTCATCCCCTCGACCGCCGCCTGCGCCGGCTGCAGTCGATCGGCTGACGGCGGGGGTGGGGGCGGTAATGCGTACCGGCCGCTCGATGAACGTTGCGCGAGGGCTGTTCCGT
Source organism: uncultured Nitrosospira sp. (assembly GCA_900696505.1). Classification (GTDB taxonomy): domain Bacteria; phylum Nitrospirota; class Nitrospiria; order Nitrospirales; family Nitrospiraceae; genus Nitrospira_A. The sequence goes on along the minus strand of CAADGJ010000224.1, from coordinate 660 downwards.
AGGTCAGCAACCCTTCCAACGTGACAAAATCCAATTGCTCCGTTGCCTGCTTGTCCGATGCGCTCATGATCGCCTCGTGGTGTGTGGCTTCGGAAGAAATATTTCATGAGTCCGGCCTCGAGAGTCCTCCGGACGCCATGCAGATGTTCTTTTGCGGCATACGGACGGGTTTGTTAGAATGACCCGTTGCCGACCGAATCAGGAACGTTTCGCGCCTCACCGCATACGTACAAGATGGTGTGCCGGGCCGATCTTGTCAAGACAGAAGAACAGCATGCGAAAAGCGAAAATCGTCTGCACCATCGGCCCTGCGAGCGATGGCGTGGGCGTGCTTGAGCAACTCATCCAGAGCGGCATGAACGCGGCGCGGCTGAATTTTTCCCATGGCACGCATGCCTCTCACGGTCAGGCCATCAAGGTCATCCGCGAGGCCGCTGACCGCCAGGGCGTAGCGGTGGCGATCATTCAGGACTTGCAGGGACCGCGCATTCGCGTCGGAGAGATCGACGGAACATTGGAACTGCGAGCCGGCCAACGGGTGCGGTTGAGGACGATGACCTTGCGATCCGGCGGACAGATCGGCGCGAGGAACGTCTTGCCCGCCGACAGCGCGCAAGACATTCCCGTGACCTATCAAGCCTTGACTAGGGACATTCGGCC
>CAADGJ010000223.1 GCA_900696505.1 uncultured Nitrosospira sp. | reverse complement strand
TCTGAAGCGGCAACCCTCACCCTGAACAATCATGAACCTGCGGGCAGCTCTTCCCCCACGCTGTCGATCGCGATCAGCTGCGTCGGACGGCGGTTGGTGCTCGGGGAACGAACGGAAGAAGAAATCGAAGCGACGCTGGAAATTCTGCCCAATGGAAGCCGCCAAGTCGGATTCTATTCCTATGGGGAAATTTCTCCCTATGCCAGCGGAGCCTGCGATCTTCACAATCAAACCATGACGTTGACCACGATTACCGAATTGTAATCTGTATGCATCCGCTGCTCACACGACAACTCAAGCGGTTGGGACTGGAGACTACCGCCGCCCCCACCTCGCTCGAGGCCTGGCAGCAACTGCTTGAACGCGTCAGCCGGAGCTACATCGAGTCCGACCAGGGACGCGAACTGCTCGAACGCTCGATTGCCCTGTCCGCCAGCGAGATGCAGGAACTGAACGAGCAGCTTCGCCGCACATCAGAAAGTCAGTTGACCCAGGAGCGGGACAAACTCCACACCGTGCTTCGTTCCATGGGTGACGGACTGTGCGTCGTGGATCGAAACTGGGACATCGTCCTGCTCAATCCTGAGGGGCAGCGTTTGTGGGGACTTCCCGAAGCGGACGTCGTGGGACGACGCCTGCCCGATATGATTTCCCTCTCGTACGGCACCAATCTCACCGAGCCGATCTTTACCCAGATGCTGCTGGATGAAACGGCTCAAGGACATTCCTTCAGAACCGATGATGGCATACTCACGTCGATCACGGGCCGTTCGTTTCCCGTTTCCTGCGTGTTGGCTCCTATCGTGCGGGACGGTCAGGCCGGTGGAGCGGTGCTGGTCTTTCGGGACATTTCGGAGCGCAAGCAGGCCGAGGATGTTCGTCGCCATACGGAGAGTTTGTTGCGGCAACATCAGGCCGCACTGTTTGGTCTAACCAGCAACAGCATCATTCAAAGCGGCGTGCTCGAGCCGGCCCTCCGAGAAATCACCCGGGTGACAGCCGCGACCCTCGGGGTGCGCCGGTGCAGCATCTGGCTTCTGCGAGACGACCATAGCGCCATTATCTGTAAAGATCTCCACGACGCGTCCAACAACAGCCATTCATGCGGGATGGAACTCCTCGCCGCGCAATTCCCCAAGTATTTCCGGGAGCTCCTCACGGAACGGGTCATAGACGCCTCGGACGCGCGGACCGATCCCCGCACGTCCGAATTCACCGACACCTACCTGACCCCGTTAGGGATCAGCTCGTTGCTCGATATCCCGATTCGCTTCAAAGGGAAACTGGTAGGAGTGCTGTGCAATGAACACGTAGGCACGCCACGCTCCTGGATGCTCGAGGAACAACAATTCAGTTATGCCGTCGCCTCGTTAGTGTCCTTGGCGCTAGAAGCGGTCGAGCGGCTCCACGCCGAAGGGGCGCTGCGCAAAAGCGAAGGGCGGACCAGGCTGATTATCGACACGGCGCTCAGCTCAGTCATCAGCATCGACGAGCAGGGACGCATTATCGGCTGGAACACGCAGGCGGAGCAGACATTCGGGTGGACGCGCCAGGAAGCCATCGGTCGCTTGATGGCAGAGACCATTATTCCGGCCTCTCAGCGAGAGGCTCACCAGAGAGGGATAAGGCAGTTCCTCAAAACCGGCGAGGGACCGATCCTCAATAAACGAATCGAAATTAGCGCGCTGCGCAGAGATGGCACGGAATTTCCGATCGAACTCGCGATCACCCCGCTCCGTCTGGAAAATGCCTATACCTTCACTGCCTTCGTCGTGGATATTTCGGAGCGCAAGCAGGCGGAAGAGGCCTTACGCACCAGCGAGGCCCGCCTCACAATGACGGTGCAAGGGTCTCACATCGGCATCTGGGATTGGAATCTCACCACCGATGCAGTCTATTTTTCGCCGCAGTGGAAGAGTCAGCTCGGCCACGACGATACCACATTGCCCAACGCATTCCAGGAGTGGCAATCCCGCATTCACCCGGAAGACCGGGCGCTGGTCCATCAGACCGTCCACTCTTGCCTGAACGGCGACCGCGCCCAATTCGAACTCGAGCATCGCCTGCGGCATCGAGATGGATCCTACCGATGGATTTTATCCCGCGGCACCCTCATACGCGATGTCTATGGCGTGGCCGCGCGAATGGTCGGCATTCATATCGATACGACCGATCGGAAACGTACTGAGGAGGAACTTCGCGCGGCAAAAGAAGCCGCAGAGGCGGCCAGCAAGGCGAAGAGCGAATTCCTCGCCAATATGAGCCATGAAATCCGTACGCCGATGAACGGCGTGCTCGGCACGACCGAACTATTGCTCAACAGTACCCTCACCGATAAGCAGCGCCATCTCGCGTCGACCGTGCACCGGTCGGGACGAACGCTCCTCGCCATCATTAACGATATTCTCGATTTCTCAAAAATCGAAGCCGGCAAACTGGATCTGGAATGTGTCGGATTCGATCTGTCGCAACTTCTCGACGAATCCCTCGAGCTGTTCATGGAAGCCGCCCGGCGGAAACACCTTCACCTCACTCAACAGGTCGATGAACGGGTCCCGCGTTATTTGATGGGGGATCCGGTCCGACTCCGTCAAATTCTCATGAATCTGTTGAGCAACGCCATGAAGTTTACCGAAACCGGCGGGGTGTCGCTGACGGCCGACTACATGAGTGGCACTCCCACTCATGCGCAACTCCGCATTTCGGTCACGGACACCGGCATCGGTATTCCGCCCGCAGCCAAATTGCGAATTTTTGATGCCTTTGCGCAAGCGGACGGTTCGACCACCCGACGGTACGGTGGAACAGGTCTCGGTTTGTCGATCGCCAAACAATTGGTGGGCCTCATGGGAGGAGCGATTACGGTGGAAAGTGAACCGGGCCGTGGCTCGACATTCTCATTCACGGCCCGATTCGAACTGCAACCGCTTGGCACGGGAACGGACAACGGCCTGCCATCCTATGAGCGACTTGCTAAGCCGCACCTTACTCTCGAACCGCCCTATGGGCCGTTGGAGCCATACCCGTCATCGCCTGGAACGGAGTCCAAGAGAGCGGGACACCGTGTGGCCAGGATTCTCATAGCTGAAGATAGCCCGGTGAATCGTGAAGTCGCCGTCGGCATGCTGGAAATCCTCGGGTACCAGGTCGAGATGGCGGAAAACGGCCGGCAGGCATTGGAATTGGCCGGGCGCAGTCAGTTTGACCTCGTGCTCATGGATTGTCAGATGCCTGAGATGGATGGGTTTACCGCGACGGGAGAAATTCGCCGACGTGAAGCGGCATCCGGCCAGCGAAGACTCACCATCATTGCCTTGACCGCCAATGCCATGCAAGGAGACCGGGAACAATGTCTCGCGGCCGGCATGGATGACTATCTGACCAAACCCTACACGCAGGTGCAATTGCAGACCGTCGTGCAGAAATGGTTAGACAAGCAAGGGACTGATCGAGCGCTCGCCCCAGTCTTCAGCTCAACGCAGGCGGTATCTGGCGAATCAGCCCCCGCTGCAGCTGCCCCCCCACCAAGCACTCCGAGCATGGATCCTAAAGCTCTCGACGGCATTCGGGCCTTGCAACGGCCAAACCGGCCTGATGTGCTGGCGTCCGTTCTTCGCAAGTATCTCGATAACTCACGAGACAGTGTAGATGCCTTACAGGACGCGATACGTGCGAACGATCCCGCTGGCTTGCAAGCAGTGGCGCATCGCCTCAAATCGAGCAGCGCTCAGCTTGGAGCCCTTGCGGTAGCCGCCCGCTGTAAGGAACTGGAGGCGCTGGGCGCTCAAAAAAATCTGATCGAAGCCGATCGTATTTTGGTCGAATTACAATCCGAATATGCTGCCGCTTGTGCCGTCTTTCGAAACGAGATCGCCCAGGAGAAATCATCATGAACCCGCTCACCTCGGGACGGTCACCCTACGCATTAGTCACCGACGACGACATCATCATCCGCATGTTTGCACGGGAGGCCCTGGAACAAGCAGGATGGGAGGTCGAAGAGGCTGAGAACGGACTCGAAGCCTGCGCGGCCTTTAAGAAGTGCCCGCCGGATGTCGTACTGCTTGATGTCATGATGCCGGAAATGGACGGGTTTCAGACCTGTGCCGCCTTACGACAGTTACCAGGCGGCGAACACACCCCGATTCTGATCATGACTGGTTTGGACGATTTTGAATCCATTACAAAAGCCTATGATGCGGGCGCGACGGATTTTATCGTGAAGCCCTTGAACGCCATGTTGCTGACTCACCGCATCCGGTATATGGTTCGAGCCAACCAGGTACTCCAGGAACTCCGAGCCAGTCAGGCGACTCTGACGCAGGCTCGCGATGCAGCGATGGAAGGGGCCCGCCTCAAATCTGAATTCCTTGCGACCATGAGTCATGAAATCCGCACGCCGATGAACGGCGTACTCGGCATGACCGACTGGCTGTTGGAAACCGAACTGACGGCGGAACAGCTGGATTGCGCGCAAACGATCCGGTCCTCGGGCGATTCCTTGATGGTCATCATCAACGACATTCTCGATTTTTCCAAAATCGAATCCGGCAAACTGTCTCTCGAATTGCTCGACCTTGATCTGCCGAAGTTTGTCGATCGAGTCCTGGCGTTATTCGCAGAGCGAGCACAACGAAAGGGTCTCCTCCTTCATTCGCAGATTGCCGACGACGTCCCGGCTGCTTTATGCGGAGATCCGACCCGACTCCAACAGATCCTCAGCAACCTGCTGGCAAACGCCATCAAATTCAGTGATCGTGGAACGGTCTCTCTTACCGTCGATCTTGACCAGCGGCCGTCTGAACAGCGTCTCGAGTTTCCCGCCACCAGTTATGGCGAACTGTCATCCACTGCCAGCCGAATCAGTCACGTGCGATTCTCCGTAGCGGATAACGGTATCGGAATTGCGCCTAACGCGTTTGCGAAGTTGTTTCAGCCCTTCGTCCAGGCAGACGGATCCACCACGAGGAAGTATGGAGGAACGGGATTGGGTCTCGCGATTTGCAAGCAATTGGTGGAACTGATGGGGGGACACATCGGAGCGGAAAGCGAACCTGGAGCAGGGTCCGTCTTCCGGTTTACTGTCCCTCTTCAGCAACCACTCGCGGACAACGAAGGAAACAAATCAGCCGCCTGACAGCAGGCTTCCTCTTCCCCTTCTGTCGTCTCTTCGCTCACGATTATGGAAGAGACGCCTGTGTATCTTTTCAGATACCTCTTGTAAGACTTCTCTGATACACCTACGGCCTCGACTTCTTGGGACTGTTAGTCATCCCATTGAAATCACTACTGAAAAGTAATGGCTTAAACTTTGCTTTACTTCATTGCGTACACATAGTATACAAAGCGGGTCGAAAGGGGCACCTCTCCAACGTCAGCATGCAAACCCTTACCCATCCCAGCTAGTAGGCAAATCCATACACCCAAGGATGACATCTGTGCATTGCCTGACATTCGACATCGAAGAACATTTTCAAGTCTCACGATTTGACTCGCCGATTCGCCGACGACACTGGGGAGCCTTCGAAAGTCGGGTGACAGCCAACACCTGCAAGGTGCTGGATCTTCTCGCGCGCTATGACACCAAAGCCACCTTTTTTGTTCTGGGATGGGTCGCCGAGCGTCACCCCGGTTTGATCAAGCAGATTGCCGAATGCGGACATGAAATTGCGTCTCACGGATATGGGCATGAATTAGTCACAGCCCAAACCCCGGAGTTGTTTCGCGCTGATGTGAGACAGGCCAAACAGATCCTGGAAGACCTGATAGGATCTCCCGTCCAAGGATACCGCGCACCCGGCTTTACCATTACGCGTGAAACGCTGTGGGCCTTACCAATCCTGGCAGAAGAAGGTTACACCTACGACTCCAGCATCGTCCCTATCCGGCACGATCATTGTGGGCTTCCTGGATCAGATCCCTGGCAGCATCTGAAACAAACCTCGTCGGGTCCCATCTGGGAGGTTCCGCCATCCACGGTCAATCTCGGTGGAGTGCGGATACCCATTGCAGGAGGAAGTTATTTTCGGCTGTTGCCGTTCCCCGCTCTGTGCGGACTGATGCGGAGGATCGAACAAAAAGGCCGACCTCTCGTCATGTATTTTCATCCGTGGGAACTCGATCCGTATCAGCCACATATGGAAGGCCCGTTCCTTTCCAAAATGTTCCACTATTTGAATCTGGACAAAATGGAATTTCGCATGTCCACGGTCATGAACAGCTTCCGGTTCGGCTCCATTGCTGAACAAATCGATCTTTCCCCGATCTTGCCTATCGATCCAACCGTCTTCCCTTCTACCCCAGCCGAAATCGCCCAAGACGTCGTCTGACCCTCGTCACCGCCAGGCTTTCTCAACCAGATAGCATCGCCATCTAGGCGGTTCACGAGCGGCCACGTGCTATGCAAAAGTAAGGATTGCACTGCCTCGGCAGGTTCAGTACGGTACGCACGTGAGGGACGAGCCTATACCAGCCTACAAGGGAGACGAAGCATGCAGAAGAGACAGGCGAATTTATGGGGCTGGTGGCTCAGGAGGGTCGGTCTGACCGTGGGATGTACCTGCGTCGTGCTGCTGCCTACCACAGGTTTCGGTCAATCCATCGAAGACACCGTACAGTTCATCAGCGACATGGCCAATACACACGGCTTCGTGCGAAGTCTTAGTTGCCGGAATCCGAAAGCCGCCAAACCAACCAAGGTGACCGAAATCTATAGTGTCATTCCAACAGGAACCAGACTCGGCACGATCGAGTTGAACCACGGGCACGACGACGTCAACACCGGCTTTACTCATTTCAATCTGCAGGACATCGAGAGCATTGCCTACCAGGGGCAGGACACGCGTGAGAATAACCTGGTGCTGTATGCGGTCCGCATATCATGCAATAGCAATGGCCCCTGCATTCTGAAAACCAGCTTCTGCACCGGAGCGGTCACGGAAGTGAAAGGCCAGTTTCCTGAGGACACATTGCTCTTTCGCTCCGCCTCACACGCTGAGCGCATGGCCAAAGCCCTCTCTCACTTCCTGACCCTCGTCCGCACCCAGCAACAGAATCAACCCTTCTAATCAGAACCGTCAGCACCCGGGCTGATAGTACAAGGCAGATCGGCCCGGTGCTCACGTCCAGCGCCTCACTCGATAATCGTCACCGTCATCTCGACACGATCAATCGGATTATCGCAAGGGCCCTTGTCTGCAGGACTCGGGGCACCCGTTTGGCACATGACTCTCGGGAGTGCCACAATTTTGTCCGCGACTCCGATCCCTTTCACCACTTCGCCAAAGATGGTGTATTTCCGGTCCAGGAAACGCGATTCCTCCACGACGATAAAAAATTGCGACCCCGCGCTATCGGGATCCTGTGCCCGCGCCATCGAGACAACGCCTCGCTTGTGCGGCAGATCGCTGAACTCAGCTTTGACGTTGTGTCCGGGACCGCCTTGACCATAGGCGTCTTTTCTCAACGAGTCCTTGGTGTTTGGGTCCCCCCCCTGAATCATAAACCCAGGAATCACACGATGAAATATCGTCCCGTTATAAAATCCTGACTTCGCGAGCTTGATGAAATTTTCGACATGTTTAGGCGCAACGTCCGGCAAAAACTTGATTTCAATGTCACCAACCTTGGTCTTGATGACCGCTCGCACATTACTCGCATTGACGGAATCGCCTGCCTTGGCAGGAGCATCAGCCGCCAGACCGGTTGTAGCCATGCCGATGGCCAGAACCAGGCTCATCACTGCCGCGCACCCAAATCGATTGTGCCATCGTGATTGTGTCATCATGCCTCCTTCTTGTCGGTTCCTTGAAGAGCTCATGTCGTTAATTGTGTCAGCGCTTCCCGCGCGGCCATCTGCTCTGCCTCTTTCTTGCTGTGCCCGCATCCGACTCCCCGCATCACGCCCTGAATTGTCAGTTGGACCTCAAACACCTTCTCATGGTCCGGGCCGGATTCTCGAACCGTCGCATACTGCGGCAAACTTTCAAACCGCTTCTGACAAAGTTCCTGTAGCTGCGTCTTGTAATCGTCCATTCCCGGCCGGGCCCGTTCTGCGCGAGCCGCCAGCAACTCCTCTTCCAGCACACGTAAGGTAAAGGTCCGGCTCGCCTCGAGGCCGCCATCCAGGTAAACGGCGGCGATCAACGCCTCGAGGGCATCGGCCAGCAACGAGTGTTTTTCACGGCCTTTCGAAAGCTCCTCGCCCTTTCCCAACCGCAACAGACGGCCGAGCTTCATCCGACGGGCGGCCTTGGCCAGGGACGCCTCACTGACCAAATGCGCCTTCAGTTTGGACAGCCCGCCTTCGTTGCTGCCGGGGAATTCTGCGGCGAGATACTCGCTCATGACTAACGACAGGACCGCGTCGCCGAGAAATTCCAAGCGCTCGTTTTGAGTGCGGTCTTTGGTACGTCGCTCGTTCGAGTAGGATTTATGGGTCAGGGCTTCTTCCAGCAGACGCGGCTGACGAAAGCGGTAGCCCAACAGGCGCTGGACCGCCTCGATTGACGTTGCCGACGTCATACCACCTGACTCGTGCTCTGAGGAGGATTATTGGTCACACCGGCGAAAAAGCAGGCAGGCGTTGACCCCGCCGAAGCCGAATGAATTCGAAAGGACCACCTGAGTCTTGGTCGCACGAGCCTTATTCGGAACATAATCCAAGTCGCAGGCGGGATCAGGATGATCAAGGTTGATCGTGGGAGGCAGAATACCATGGTGCAACGCCAGAATACTGAATACGGCCTCGATCCCACCAGCGGCACCCAGGAGATGGCCCGTCATCGATTTCGTCGAACTGACCGGAATCTTATAGGCCTGCTCCCCAAACACGTGCTTGATCGCCTTGGTTTCGATAGCATCGGCCATTGTCGAAGTGCCGTGGGCGTTGATATAGCCGATGTCCGTCTTCGCCACACCAGCGTCTTTGATCGCCATTTCCATGCAACGCACCGCACCCTCACCTTCTTCGGGCGGCGCCGTAATATGGTAGGCATCACTATTCATGGCATACCCGATGACTTCGGCATAGATGCGTGCACCGCGCGCGCGGGCGTGCTCCAATTCTTCGAGCACCACCACGCCGGCCCCTTCTCCCAACACGAATCCGTCACGATCCTTATCGAAAGGCCGACTGGCTTTCGCCGGTTCGGTATTCCTGAACGAAAGGGCCTTAGCCGACGCAAATCCGGCAACACCCAGCGGGGTAATTGCCGCTTCCGCACCACCGGCAATCATGACATCCGCATCGTCCCGCTTGATGAGGCGATAGGCGTCGCCGATGCAATGGTTCCCCGTTGCGCAGGCCGTGACCGCGCAGGAATTCGGACCTTTTGCGCCGACTCGAATCGCCACCTGGCCAGAGGCCAGGTTGATGATCGTCATCGGAATAAAAAATGGCGAGACTCGACCGGGGCCCTTTTCCTTCAGCACATCATGGTAATGTTCGATCGATCCCAGCCCGCCGATGCCAGACCCAATATAGACTCCAACCCTCGTCGCCTCTTCAGCCGAGACTTTCAGGCCGGCATCGTCCACTGCCAGCTGACTCGCCCCCACCGCATAGTGGATGAAGGTGTCCATCTTCTTGATTTCTTTTTTCTCGATGAACTGCGCCGGGTCGAAATCTTTCACCTCTGCGGCAATCTGCGCATCGTACCCACTCGGATCGAATCGCGTGATTCGGCCGACGCCTGACTCGCCGGCGCACAGCGCCTTCCAGGTCTTGTCTACGCCGGTGCCGAGAGGCGTCACCAGTCCAAGACCGGTCACTACCACACGTCTGACGGGTCGATCGTGCATACTACCGTCCGTTACGCTTTCTCTTTGATATAATCCAGCGCTTTGCCAACGGTGAGGATCTTTTCTGCATCCTCATCGGGAATTTCAATCTCGAACTCTTCTTCGAGGGCCATCACCAGCTCAACCGTATCGAGCGAATCCGCGCCCAAATCTTCAACGAAATGCGCCTCCAGCGTCACTTCTTCTTCCTCGACCCCTAACTGCTCGGCAATAATTTTCTTCACCCGTTCATCTACTGTTGCCATGGACTTGCCCACCTCCTTCCTATCTTATCTCATCCGCCACATTTTTTGCCGGAACATCCGGTTCGACCGAACCGATCGAGACACAGGCCCGACTCACTTATACCATGAGCATGCCGCCGTTCACGTGCAACACCTGCCCCGTGATATACGACGCTGCATCCGACACCAAAAACCGAACCGCCGCGGCAATATCGGAAGGAAGCCCCAATCGTCCCAGGGGGATCTGTTTCTGCAAGGCTTCTTTCACCTCCGGCGGCAACCCCTGCGTCATAGCCGTATCGATAAAGCCCGGCGCCACGGCGTTGACCGTCACGGCGCGACTGGCATATTCACGCGCGGCCGTTTTTGTAAACCCGATGACCGCTGCTTTTGACGCCGAATAGTTCGCCTGCCCCACGTTTCCCATCGCCCCGACGATCGAGGCGATATTGACGATACGGCCAAACCGTTGCTTCGTCATGGGGAGCAACACCGCTTTGGTGCAATGGAATGTCCCGTTCAAATTGACCTGCAGGACCAGATTCCAGTCTTCTTCCTTCATCCGAAGCAGCAACCCGTCGCGCGTAATCCCGGCGTTGTTCACCAGGATATCGATCCGACCCCATTCCTGCATGACCTGATCGGCCATGGCCTTCGCATCATTCCAGTCGGACACATTCACTTTGACACTGAGAGCCCGTCGCCCCAGTTTCTGAATCGCCGCAACGGCATCCTGCGAGCGCGCCGGGTCGAGGTCTGCCACGGCGATATCCGCGCCATCCTCAGCCAACCCTTCCGCAATCGCACGCCCGATTCCCTGGGCCCCGCCGGTGACAATCGCTACTTTTCCCTGTAATGACATCACTCTACTCCCACGCAATCTCGAAGCTGCTTATGGCTGCCTGTTTACGCCCACAGTGGTGAGGGCTGCGTCCAATGACTTTTGATCATGGACATTGGCGGTGACTGCACCCGGAAGTATCCGCTTGACCAAGCCCGTCAAGACCGTCCCGGGCCCGATTTCAAGAAAGGTCGTCACACCCATCTTGGCCATGGTCTGTACCGACTCTTCCCATCGCACGGACGAGGGCAACTGTCGCACCAACGATGCCCGGATGTCTTCTGATCGCTGCAGGGCCACCGCCTCGGCATTATTGATCAATGGCACCGTCAAATCCCGCCACGCGACTCCGCCGAATTCCGCGGCCAGCCGGTCTGCAGCCCCCTGCATCAAGGGTGTGTGAACCGGTACACTCACCGGAAGCGGAATCGCCTTCTTGCATCCCTTCGATTTGGCAATGTCGATCGCTCGTTCGACCGCAACCTTCTCGCCCGCAATGACCACCTGGCCGGGAGAATTGAAATTCGCCGCGGCGACCACACCGACAGAGGAGGCCTCCTGACAGACGGCTTTCACCACTTCCGCAGAAAGACCGAGCAATGCGGCCACCAGCCCTGTCCCCGGCGGAACAGCTTCGGCCATATACCGCCCACGCTTTTGCACCAGAGCCACCGCATCTCGAAACGATAGCCCGCCGGCTGCAAAGACTGCTGAATATTCCCCGAGACTATGCCCGGCAACCGCCAGCGGACTCAGTCCGGCCGGTTCCAAGGCCTTCAGCGCTGCTGCACTGCTGACGAGCAAGGCCGGTTGCGTGTGTTCTGTGAGATTGAGCCGTTCAACCGGCCCCTCAAAACAGAGCTGAGCCGCATCGTAGCCGAGGATGGTGGAGGCCTCTTCATACACCGCCCTCACCGCCGAGAACGCATCATACAACCCGCGTCCCATGCCTACTGATTGCGACCCCTGTCCGGGGAACAAAAATCCAATGGCTGAAGCTGTCATAACCGCGTAAGGTATCGTAGAAACCAGGCTCAATGTCAACGGAAAAAGCCGGACACATTCGGCACCGCCGGACTTCACATCCGGCTACCGACCAGTGGCCGCACCTTCACCAGCGAATCAGCGTCGACGCCCAGGTCAGCCCCGCGCCGAAAGCTCCGAACATCACCAATTGTCCATCCTTGACCCGTCCGTCCCGCACGGCTTCGTCCAGGGCGATCGGGATGGAGGCTGCCGACGTGTTGCCGTATCGATCCATATTCAAGACGACTTTTTCGAGCGGAAGACCGAGACGATCGGCCACCGCTTTGATAATGCGCAGGTTCGCCTGATGAGGAATATACAGATCAAGATCATCGACTGACAGCTGGTGCGCTGCGAGCGTTTCGCGTGCGACTTCCTCCAGAGTCCGTACTGCGACCTTGAACGTTTCGTTGCCCTTCATCTTAATGTACTGCGACCGCTCGCCCACCATCGCTTCAGAAGGAGGAATCCGGGTTCCGCCCCCGGGCACCACGATTAGATCGGACAAACTGCCGTCCGAATGCAGGTGGCTGGAGAGGATGCCACGTTCTCCCTCGGCAGCGCTCACCACCGCAGCGCCGGCGCCATCGCCGAATAAAATACAGGTATTGCGATCGGTCCAATCCGTAATCGTGGACATCACTTCCGAGCCCACGACGAGGACATGGCGCATCCCCGTTCGGACATAGGCATCGGCGACGCCCAACGCATAGACGAACCCGCAGCAAGCGGCCGAGATGTCGCAGGCTGCCGCTCGCGTCGCACCCAGGCGGTGCTGAAGCAGACAGGCAGTCGACGGCAACGGCATGTCGCCCGTGCAGGTGGCCAGGAGAATCAGGTCGAGATCGCTCCCGGAAAGTCCGGCAGCTTTTAATGCGCGTTCCGCGGCGATCAACGCTAAATCTGAACAGGCCTGTCCCGGAGCCGCGATACGCCGTTCCCGGATTCCGGTGCGCTCGCGAATCCATTCATCCGAGGTCGCCACCAGCTGCTCCAGGTCACTATTGGTCATCACCCGCTCGGGCGCATAAGACCCAGTTCCTGTGATCCGCCCCCGTATCACGCCTGTTTGTCCTCCAGCCGCTCGTCCTGATGCCGTCTCAAGCTCTCCTCGATGTCGCGTTGAATCAGCTCATCTAACCGGGTTTCGGCCAAGCCCTTCGCTCGTCGAATGGCATTTTTGATGGCCTTGGCGGATGAGCGGCCATGGCAGATCATGGTCGTCCCATTCACCCCCAGCAACGGCGCGCCGCCGAATTCCGCATAGTCGATTTTTCGCTTCAAATTCAGCAACGGCTTTGCAATCAACGGATAAGCCAACCGCCCGAGCCAGGAACCGGAGAGTTCCTTCATCAACAACTTCTTGATGACGTCCGCGACGCCTTCCGAAATCTTGAGGGCCACATTGCCGATAAACCCGTCGCATACCACCACATCGGCGCTTCCGCTGTAGACTTCGCGTCCCTCGATATTCCCGATAAAATTCAATGGGCTGGTTTTCAACAGCTTGAACGCTTCTTTCGTAACTTCGTTCCCCTTGCTGTCTTCTTCGCCGATGCTCAACAGTCCTACGCGCGGATTGGGTTTGGCATAGACATGCCTGGCGAATTCATTGCCCATCAAGGCGAATTGCTCCAGATGTTGCGCCGAACAATCGACATTGGCCCCCACATCAAGCATGATCGCACTTCCCGTCAATGTCGGTAACATCGTGGCAATCGCCGGCCGCTCGACACCTTTGATCAATCCCAACACGAAGAATGAGGCCACCATGCTCGCGCCGGTATTGCCTGGACTGACCACGGCATCGGCTTCACCGGATTTGACCAGCTCCGTCGCCACCCAAATGGACGAGTCCCGCTTCTTCCTGGCCACAGCGGCAGGTGACTCGTGCATCTCCACCACTTGCGGCGCGTGCCGAATGGTAATCCGCGTATCGTTACAGTTGAGTTTGCGGCATGCGGCGGTCAGCTCGTCTTCCTTGCCGACCAAAATGATGCCGACACCCAGTTCCTGCGCGGCTTGCATCGCGCCTTCAATGACCGGGGCCGGTCCGTGGTCTCCGCCCATCGCATCGACGGCAATCTTCATGTGCGGTTAGCGGTCCACGGATAGAGAAGTGAAGAGTCGTGCAGAGACGCCCTGCCGGCTAGGACCTGAACGGCCTCACGCATGACATAGCGTCGGATCGTGATCACGGTGGGCAATTGTACCCGAATCACGTCGAAAAAATAAAACGCGACTAGGATTCCTCGACGACGATGACGGCCTTGCCTTTGTACGTTCCGCAATTCATGCACGTATAGTGCGGGAGCTTCAATTCGTGGCACTGCAGGCAGAGCGAAAATCCTGGAGGCACCAGCCGGGTCTTCGCTGTTCGCCGCATGTCGCGACGGGATCGTGAATGTTTGTGTTTTGGATTTGGCATGACGCCTCCTTCAACGGGCACAACACCCGGTTAACAGACTATGCGTTTTCACCTTTTGGCCCACGCCCTCGCAGCACCCGAAACGGACTCGGCACTTGCGCCGGAGGGCAGTCGCATCGGCGCTCATTAAGGTTCTGTCCGCACTGGGGACAAAGTCCCGGGCAATCCTCGCGACATATCGGCTGCATCGGAGCGGCCAGAATTACCTGTTCGCGCAGCATCGGGACGAGATCAAGATGATCGCCCTGATACCAGTACAGTTCATCCTCTTCATCCGCCTCTTCTTCCGGTTCAACCGGTTGAGCACCGCGTCTCGTATTCCGTCTTCCCTGTTCCGCCGGAGCAGATTTCGCAGCCACACTCGCCTGCGGAAGATATTCCGCATAGAGAGAGACGAGGAGCGGATCGGCATATTCCGAAAGACAACGCACGCATTGACGGATCGCGGTGCCTTCCAACGTGCCGGTGACCGAGATCCGTCCTTCTTGCTGCGAGAGCTCAAGCTGAATGGCCAGCGGGCCGTCAAACTTATCTTCCGGCTCATCCAACCCCAGCTGAGGCCCCGAAGCCGAGCATGACAGGGGCAGCCCTTCCGGACCAATATCGACAATCGCTGGGTTGAGCATATCCATGGGCACCGTCATGACGAGACGATCCTCCCCCGTATCGATCAGGAGACAGGCTGCCGGGCCACGTGACTCAACACTCACCAAAACCTATCCCTGCCCTATCGCTCTTCGGCAAAACTCACCAGGGCGATCTGGCGAGCCCGCTTCACTGCGACCGTCAACACCCGCTGATGCTGCAAGCAATTGCCGGAAATGCGACGGGGAACGATACGTCCACGCTCGGTCAAAAAATTCCGCAACAGGCCAACATCCTTGAAATCAATCGGTGCCTTATCCACACAAAACCGGCAAGGCTTGCGGCGTTGAAAAAACCGGCCTCCGCCCCCTCCGCTGTTTCCACGATCTCCTCGTTCCATGATCGCCTCCGTCTCCTAGAACTGTTCGTCTTCGTATGAAGGTGGTTCGTCGTGCAGGCCGCCGCTGTCTGCTCCGGCTCCGGCTTCGCCCCGCTTTGGCAAAAAGGTCACGCCTTGCGCCACGACTTCGTGCTTGCTACGTTTCTGGCCGTCTTCTGTCTCCCAGCGGCGCTGTTGAAGCCGCCCATCGATAATCACCCCGTTGCCTTTGCTGAGGTACTGCCCGCAGTGTTCCGCTTGCTTGCCGAACACGACGATATCGATGAAGCAGACTTCTTCCTTGAGTTCATCACCCTGCTTGAAGCGCCGGCTCGTCGCCAAGCCGAAGCTCGCGACCGGCGTTCCGCTGGGTGTGTACCGCAGTTCCGGATTCCGAGTCAGATTTCCGACCAGAATGACTTTATTGAACCCCGCCAACGGTCGCTCCTTGTGCGGCTGGTGCTGCCACAGGTGCGCCCCTGGGCGGAGCAGGCTCCTGCTCCAATTTCACCGTGAGGAACTTGATGATCGAATCCTCAAGGCGATAGGCGCGCTCCAGGTCGGCGATCGTGGTACCGGGACCCTGAAAATAAAAATAGACGTACGTGCCCTTACGCTCACGCTTGATTTCATACGCGAGCTTCTTGCGGCCCCAGTTCTCGGCTCGCACAAGGGTGGCGCCGTTCTTGGTGACGATACCCTTCATTTTTTCAATCAGCGTCGTCGTTTCTTCGTCGCTTAAAGTCGGACGAATAATGAACAGGGACTCGTAGAGCTCCATGCAGATTCCTCCTGGACATTGGCCCCCATCATAGACGGGAGCGAGGTGTAGGCATGCCGGATCAGCCGACATGAGCCGTGGAAAGTACCATAGGATTTTTGGACCTGTCAACCTTATCGCTCTGCCGCGGCACCTCCTGGCCGATCTTTCCGGCGACGAAACCGTGCGGTATCGACGTCAGGGCTCTCCTTCCGGCACCATCCAGCCCGTCACCGGCGAGATATATGGTGGATCGGACATCAGACCGACCACTTTTGAAGCCACGCGTCCCAGACGGCGGTGCACGCCGTACGTCACCGAAAACCCTGCCCCGGTGTCGTATTCGCGACATGCCTCCAGCGCATCAACCATCGCCTGACGGTCGAGACGCCTGCCGGCCTGCTTGAGTGATTCGGCCAGCAACGAAACGGCGCCGTGAGCGATGCGTGCAAAGCCGATGCTCGATAGAGACGGCTGCTCGCTCAACGCCCGCAAATAGGTCACCTCTCGCTCCGTAGGAGGGTCAATCGGGGTCACGAGGAATATCCGGGGAAGAAGAGACGACGGAACAGCCCGAGCCCGTGGCCCCACCATGCCGGTTGCACTCAATACAATCGGCGACATTCCCCGGCGACCCAGCTCATGTGCGATCGAGACAAGTTCCTCTCCATCTCCCAGAAATACCACGGCATCGATTGCATGCTGTTCCAATTGTGCCACTAGGGCCAGCACTGCCAGACGACCGGTCGAGTACTCGTAATTCATCGCGAGATTCAACGCATGATGCCGAATCTGTTCCAGGGCACCACGCAACGCCTCACTATTGCTGTCCCCATTCCTGTGCACGAGTGCCAGACGAGGCTGTGCTGTCCCCGTGAGAGGCATCGTCCTGGAGGCAAAAAAATCCATCAACGACCGGAATTGAAGGTCGAACCCAGGCAAGGCATAGAATATGGAAGGGTCTGGTGGATCCGAGAGCTGATGGGATTGAGTCAGCGGAAAAATCGAGGGGATCTGATCCTGCTCGAAACGTTCACGGCCCCCTCCTGCCGGCTCAAAGCTCCCCACGAGGGCGAAAACCTGATGAATCTCGATCAAGCGGGAGACAGCCTGCGCCGTCTGTGCAGGATCTCCGCGAGAATCTTCTACAATGAGCTCGATGTGCCGGCCGTAGACGCCGCCCTGTTCGTTCACGCGCCGTAGTGCGCCCCTCAAGGTCGCGGCCACATCCTGCCCGATCTGTGCGAGTGGCCCAGTCAAGGGAAGCGCCGCTCCGATTGTAACAACCTCGGCGCTCACGCCGGGATCGGTATCGGCCTCTTCCCCGAGCCGCGTCAGATACGCGATCAGCTTCGCCACCTGATCGGAGGTCAGCTGATACCGCGGCATACTCGGATGTAACGCATGGCCGGAAGCGTCGATGCCTTGAGTAATGGCCTTCCCCAGCGCCTCATCGGTGTATCCGGCCCGAGGTCGTCCCGCGCTGGTTCCCTCGCGCGCCCGCCTGAGCACCGATACGGTGAGTGGCGGCACTCGCAACCCACCTTCCTGTGATCCTTCCCCACGGTGACCATGGCATCCCGCGCACCGAAACAGGGCCGACGGAACCCCTCCCTCAACCCCCTGCAAATTTACGGCAACCGGGTCCGCGATTCCGGCTTTTCCATAATGATACAGGTTGCGGCCCTGGCGCTCCTCCGGCGTGAGGGGGTCGATCCAAGCTGCAATGGAGGGCTGCGCCAGGCAACTCACCATGATAAGCAGGCCGACGGTGACCCAAGTCCTGCTCACGACGGGGCATCGATGTACCATGGTGCGATGACCTATTGAGAGATGCCGGAAGGCGTCAAGGCCGGCGGACCCGCTGTGGCGTCAAGCCCGTCCATCACCATCGGAACAGAGGCCTCGCCATACAGGCGCGTCCATATCCCGGCCGCCTCATTCCCAATGACCACGATGGCTGGATGCTCTGCCTTGTTTGATGCAGAGACCTGCAGGGATGCCAGAATGCGGGCCACATCGGCAGGTGCGCCGGTGAGAAAGTACCATCCCTTCCCTGCGCCAAACTGGGCCGCATACGCTTTAAGCCGTGTCGGCCGGTCGTGAACGGGGTCGACCGTCACAGACAGGAGGGTGACAGGACGTTCCTCGGCTTGGAGGCGGTGGTACACCCCACTGAGCAAGCCGGTGGCTGCGGGACAACTCGTTTTACAGGTCGTATAGATGAAGTTGATGACCACGGTTTTGCCCTTCACCATATCGCCGTAAAAACGATGTGGGACACCGTCCTGGTCAATCATCTCGACATCGGGGATGGAGGGCGGGGTGACACCGGACCAGGCCGGCGCCGCATGAGCGCCACACAACCACAAGAGCATCGCGGCTGGAACGAAGCGGAGCATCATAGATCAGACGCCCTCATGGCTTGAGCGCCTGCTCCGAAGAGCCTGTGGACACAGACATCGGCGGCCCGACGGTGAGCAGAACAGGCGGAGCATCTGAGAAGCGGAGGTGGCGGGATGGCGATTGCACCAACAGCCGGTATTCCCCCGCATGCGGAAAAGACTGGGTGATCACATACCGGCCGGCTCGTTCTTCTTGCGCCCATCGCCGCTGTTGCCACGTGCCGGGCGGCTCGAAGATCAACACTTGCACGTCATGAAGCCCCACGATCGGCTCCTGAGTGGTGGCATCCAGCAAGTCAAACGACAAGGAAGCGGGAACGTGCGCCGACACGAGATCACTTTCGAACCGGGCTTGTATGCGTACTGGTCGAGGGCCTGGAGCCGTCGCTGTGGATGCCGGTGACTCCTGAACCGTCACTTGAAAACAGTGGGACATTCGAGGCTGATCAAGCAGCAGGGGAACGTCGAATCGGCCAGGGTGCGGAAGGGTCACAGTCGCTTGATAGACACCGGGGGCCACTTCTCTCAAGCTTCGATCGAGCACGAGAACGCCTCGCGGCATCCGACGATAATTCGAGAAGGTTCCCGACGGAGCCATCATGCCTTCCTGATAATAATGGAGCGTCGCATCCGGTGCATTGGCAATCATCACGGCGTTGCCTTCGGGCGTCGGAACAATCATGGGCGCAACACCAAGTTCCTGTGGCGCGGCACTCGGCGCTTGCCTCCCGGCTTGCACATCGAGCGGGACCAGTTTCCCATTTCGCGCCTCGCGCAGGTCAAGGAGCGTAAATTTTTCTGACTCGATGCCACGCACATAGGCGTATCGCTGTGTGAACACGATTTGATCGGGATCTTTGACCACGTGTGCGGTAGCCGTTACGGTACTCGTGGCGGTATCGATGACAGACAGGCTGCTCTCAACCTGATTGACCGCAAAGACAAACCGGCCCTGAGGTTCGGTGGCCAAAGCAACCACGCCCGCGGCCATGGGAATCCGGCCCACGAGGCGATGCGTCGACGGATCGATCGCTACAATGTCTCCGCCGTTGACACCACCGACATACAAACGGCGGGCTGCACTGCTGTACGTCACCGCGACTGGTGTTTTGCCAACCGGCACCGACACCACCGGCGCCATGGCCTGCGTGTCGATCACAGACACGCTATCGCTCTGGCTGTTCGTCACATAGATGAATCGACCGTCGGGAATCGCGGCCAATGTATGCAGACCTCGTCCCACCGTGACGGTCTTGAGCCGTCTGTGTCCTTCTCCATCAAGCACCGCCACCTGACCCGTTCCGTCCAGCCCCACCCAGAGCCGGCGGCTGTCAGGCTGCCAGAGAATTCGTCCCGGGCGGGATCCCTTGTCGAGCGCAATAGTCTGGATGAGCTTCCGTGTTCGAGTCTCGATCACCGCCACGGCGTCTTCGCCCGGAATCGTGACATAGAGATAACTCTGATCCGGGCTGAGGACCCAATCCGCTCCATTGCCAGGCAGCGTCACGAGGCTTTCCAGCTTGGTCGCGCCAAACTCCACCTGCGGATCGATCACCGATACCGTCTTGTCGTGGTTCATTGTGACAATCACGTATCGATTCAGATCGACTTCGGCACGGGCTCCCAATCGTCCTCCGGCCAGCCGGCGGATCTTCTCGACGCAGCTGTGTTCATCCGCCGCCATTTCCGAAGGCCGACCCACCATCCATCCCTTCGGCCTTATTCCCACCACTGGAGACCCGCTTTTCGCATCCATCAGCGCGACCTTCACCGTAGCTGTCTGGCCGGCAGTCAGTTCTGCCCCTGTCTCGGAAGGGCCATCCTGAGGAACCACGGTCAGCTCGATGGCAAGCCCATTCTGCTCAAACCGTTGCACAGGATGGGATGGCGCAGTCTCTCCGGCCCCGACTATCGCCGGAGCGGCAACCAGCAGGAAAGCCGGGAGACTTCCCCTAGCCCCGACAAGGATATTGCGCATGGCTTGTCTCATGGCTGCAGAATCGGCGCCTCGTTCGCCACGTGAACTTTGCACAGGTCGGCCGAGGCCACACCGTTCGTCTCGTACCCAAACAGGTTGCCGGCCCAAGCCCAAGCCGGTTGATACCAGCGCAATCCGGGATTCTCCTCAACCCGGAAGATCCCCCACAATCCACCGCCGAACATGAACCCCTCTTGCGTGCGATAGAGATAGTCGCCCGGAACCTTGCAGTCCCCGCCGGCCGTTGTGAGGATATTGACGTCGCGGCCCGGACCAATCCCGCCGGCTGATCCGACCCGCGTCAGACCATCCTGATTCCAGCCCATGGCTTTGGACGCATCGATCCAGGGACTCGGCACCCAGTCATGGCCGAACACCGTGAACGCGTGCTGTCGTGGATGCCCTCCCGGATGCACCACCCGGAACCGCACCGGCTCTCCTGCCTTCGCGGTAAAGAGCGGCGTTTCGGGATCACAATATTTCTTGTTCGCAAAATCCGCCTCGCAGCGGAAGTGCGGCACCATCGAGCTCAAGACGTTTGACCAATCGAACTGACTCATCGTCTCCGGTTCGTCGGCTGCGCTGGCCCCTAATCGCGCCCAGAGCGGCTCCGTGCGGTAATTGAAGCCTTTCTGCCCCGAGTCTTCGGAGTCGTCGCCATTCCGCAAATTGGGAACAGGCTGGCCATACTGCTGGACGCTCAGGTTATCCTGATAGAGCAACACCATTTCTTTGAATCGATACAACTTCCCGGAGTCCAGCTTGGGCTCCGCGGGGCAGATCTGCCGTTTGAGATGCCTGCCCTGCCGGCCCGAGGCCGATTCCGGCTTCCAATAGGTCACCACCGCTTCGGCGTTGCCGGTCGACGGCACAGTGTCCCAGCGTGAACATTGCGGTTCGATGAGTAATGCGCCGATCGCGCCATGTGACGCATGCTTGATGACATCCCCCATATCCTGCAAGCCAATGGCGCCAAACTCATGGGGAATGCCGACGATGCGAGTCCCTTTCTTGTTGGGCACAATGTCGCCAGCGTACCAGAGGTAGGTCTTACTAGGGCATGGTCCGACGCTTGGGCACGGCGCAACGGTGGAATCATCATTGAGTCCGACATGCGCGCCGTCACTCTTTAGCAGGTTATAGTCCACCAACTGTGGATGCAGTCCAACCCGGCTCGACGAACGCACCTGATTAAACGAGAACCCAGGGACGATCGGTGGAACCATGTTGTAACTCCAGGTCTCCGGATAGTCGGGACCATCCTGCATGGCGGCAGGGAGATGGTTGGTCAGGGTGACACGGATACAATCCCCTGCCCTGGCACGAAGAATGAGCGGCTCCGGCCGCTTGCTTCCTGACCGCAGCATGGCTTTCTCACTAGCGTCTACAAAGATAATTGCATTGGGGTCCGCAATACCGAAATGCTCGTTGTAGACCAGCTTCCCACCCGGCAACAGGTCCTTGGCCAGCCAGGCTTCCACCTCATAGGAACGAGTCAACTGAGCCTGCCCGCTTTTTTGGCAGAAGGCCTCCAGCGCATCGCTCTGTGCCAGGTTCTGACCGGCTTCATTTCCCGCGTCATCATCTGAGACATCCAGTGATTCGCGATCCAACAGCTCATCCAGGTTTTGCATGAAGGCTGACGCCAGGACATCGTGCGTCTTCTCCGCATTGCCCGGCAAACGAACCAGCCCTGGCTCGTCCTCGGTACGGGAATAGACACGCATCAATCCCCACTGACCATCCCACAAATTATCCGTGGCGGCTGAGGAGTAGAGATGGTCGATCGATGTGTGTTCGCCTGCTCCGCCGAGCGATTTGTGTCCGTTGCTTCGCCCGAACGGCATAAAGTCCACCACGCGATCGTTGAATTCAAAATGCTCGGAAATCCCGATCGTCTGCGCATTTACGTAGCCGGTGTTCGGACTATCCGGCTGGGCCAGCCATTTGGAGCCATGCATGGTGAACACATGCTGTTCCTCCTGGGCGCCCTGAATCAGCCGAATCTGGACATGATCGCCTTCATACGCCCGCAGGAGCGGTGTCGCCGGATCACCTGGCATACGTCCTTTTCCGCTAGGCTCGGTAAACAGACGCTCGTCGACAGATTTCTGGTCTTTGTGAACCGTTGAACTGAACACATGCGCCAGATCGCCTTTCTCCTGATCGACGGGCAATTGTTTGAACTGATGGCCGTCTTTGTCCTGTGTGCCGATGCGCAGCGGAATCGGTTCGTTCCGATAATTGATCAGCTGGGAACCGGGGTCTTTCGTGGAGATGCCCTCCGGCACAGGAATACGGCCGGGGAGAATAGGCGTCCGTAAACCACCTTCGATTTGACTCGGTGGGTTCACCGGTTGATTGTCTTTGTCGTACACAATCGCAAAATCGGCGAAGGCCAGATTGAATTCCCGCCCGGTCCGTTCGGCATCGATGCTGCCCTTCGAATCGAGCGCGTCACTGCAAAGAATCCCGTCCTTGTCAGGTGTAATGCAGGCCTTGCCCTGAGTGCGTACGACCACGTTCGCGGCATAGGAGGTCGGTCCACCGTCATTGCGCCCGTTCACCGCTTCAGGCACCCCCTTGGAATCCGTCCCCCCCATCAGTTGTCCATCCGGGAAATACCACTTGGAATTTCTCGGCTCGACCACCAGCGCGGCATAAAACCCGTGGTGCTGATGCGAACTCGGCCCGAAATGGTCGTGGGTGAACACCGTGCGCATCGTGCGATCTTTGGTGCCCTTGTCGCCAGGCTTTCCGTTCAGCACCGGATCCGCCCACCATCGTTGCGTGGTGGTTTGCGCGCCACACCAGGGATGACCGACAGGATCGTGATCATCTGCCGCCTGTCCCGTGATATCGCTACACAATCCGCGTGGATCCCCTGCCATGGCGCCGTTCTCGGTTGCGCCAAGTTGTCCCTTCCGAAGGAAGAGACGGTGGGTGCGAGGCTTGAGCCGTTGCGCGGGATTCGTCTTATTGTAGGCCTGGATTCGCTCCCGCACTTCATCGGCGGCTAACGTGCCATCTTCATAGTTCCATCCATTGCCTGATCCATCCGATGAGGTGACGTCGAATTTCACCAGATGGATGTGCTGACCGATCGTATCGGTCGGCGTATAGACTTGAAAATCATCCAGGTTGAGATTGCTCGGAATCAGGTTGGTCGCGTGAAAGACCACGCACTCCCCTGACTGCGCCCGGAAGAACAGCGGCTCCGTGGGGCGAGTCCCGTCCAGCGTCTCTTTCACGTCTTGTTCCAAGACGGGAAAACGGGCTTGCGGATCATGCCAGCCCGATTTGTTGACCGTCATATTCATCTGGATATAGACGGCGCGATACTCGCGCGTCTTCACGTCATGCACGCCACCCTTCTCATCGATGAATTGCTTGGGACAGGGGTTTGAAAACGGTGCACCGGATTCCCCCTCTCCGCGTTTGGCCTCCGCAATGTTCCCACCTCCGTTCACATGGAACAACACGCGCGTCCCGTGAGGGTCGTCGCAGAGTCCGTTAGAGAGACAGGTGACATACCCAGGCGCTTCCCAGTTATACGGACTGTAGGTCCACCCCGGATCTCCCGGGCGAACGGCAGAAGCACCGTTCACCTGAGACATTCCAGCATGAAACTTCATTGCCTCTTTTTCGTCTGTCGTGCCGGCGGTCGCCTTCACATCCAGTTTCGCCGTGACCAATTCGCGCGCCAACCCGACTAAATCTTTGTCGGTATTCTGGGTACCTACACGCGCGGCAATCTGTGCCGACTGCTGCCGCCCCTTATCAAACAAGTCATGGTTCATCGGCGGAGCCTGCTTCATCTCCTTCGGCCCCTGCGCATCCAGCGCGTCGTGCACCGTCCCCCCTGCCACCACGTGTCGGCGAAGCGTGCCGGCATCGTCCCCGCCTTCCAGATCGAGCGGCGGCTGAGGAGGTCGATGGCCGATTTCTCCGGCGATATAGAACGGATAGCCCTTGAACGTCGGAGTCGGCATAGGGGGCAGCGGGGTACGAGGCAATGGCACAATGGCCGGTGTGGGAGTGCCCGCGGCAATATCGTGGTCCTTCAACCGGCGGTCGTAGCCTCCATTTTCAAACACATCGTGCGTCCGCCAGAGTTCCCACATCCCCTGCGCAAAATGGGGATAGAGGTGACAATGGAAAATGGAATCGCCCGGTCCGAGATTGCGGTTGCCGGAGCCGCCGTAATGCACCTCGTACGAAAAGGTCGTGCCTGGCGAGATCGTCTGTGAGTCGAGATAATGGGAGAGGGGATCGTGCTTATCCTCGACCCATTGATGCGCATGCAAATGGAACACATGGGTCTCCTTGGGACCCGCATGCATGTTCCGGAAT
Organism: uncultured Nitrosospira sp.; assembly: GCA_900696505.1. Lineage (GTDB taxonomy): Bacteria > Nitrospirota > Nitrospiria > Nitrospirales > Nitrospiraceae > Nitrospira_A. Next base: position 18,017 of record CAADGJ010000223.1, on the reverse strand, counting down.
CGGACGGGATCGCCGAGATAGGAATGATGCACATTGGAGGGATCGTCGGGATACCGCGCCTGCATTACGAATCGTCCGTTCCCGTCCTTCTTGTAACTGCCGTCTTTCCCCCGCTCATACCCGACCACCATCGCCGGATCGCCATTGACCCAGGAGGTGAGGAAGAATTCTTCGAGTTTGCATTCCACACAATCTCGCGCCGGGCCGAGCTTGTTGCGGTTGGCCACAACCATCGACCCTACGCCAGAGGCCCCGTAATTGATGCCCATGCCGTCGCGCAGTGAACTCAGCGGACTTCCTTCCTCCCGGATTTCATCGAACGCCTGGACGGCGGTGATCTCATCATGGAAAATCACGGTAAATTCCCGGTACGGTTTTCCACAAGCATTACCTTCGCCCATTTTCTCGCAGCCGTTTTCCCGGTCGATATCGATCACGGCATTCAGGTCCGAATGGACAAGCTCGCACTGCCGGTTGTCTCGCGGATCACACTTGAGCATATTCAAAATCGGGTCACCGGCATGTGGCTCGTTCTTGTACGTAGCCTCATAATCAATGACCGGCTGACCGAATTTCGTCTCTTGCTTATAGCTGGCGGCTTTCAAGTCCTTCTCAGTCACCTGGGAGCGATACCACTTTGCGCCACGAGGCTGTACATTGATCGCCCCGAACAGGCCTAATCCGACTTGCCCGCCGTCTCCCTCGCCGCCGGCAGGTGCCCCCATGGAATAGAGAAAAAACGTCCCTTCCTTTTTGGCGTACCACCTGTACGTTCTGGTTTCACCGGGTGCCGCCAGCGCGCACAGATCTTTGCCAAAATCACTTCGGTTGGATGAACACCGGCCATCGGTCTTGTTCCCGCTTTGGTCATGCCATCCATTGCGACCGACATTCGCGCCCTGAGAGTCGATGGAATCCACCAAACTCAATCCGTTCACATGCATGGAGGCATGTCTGGTCGACGGTTCATCGCTGTCACTAACGGCGGTCACGCGCTTGTCCGGCCGGGAGAGCCGCTTTTCCGGATCAAGCATGACTTCCTGGCCGTTCGTCTCGGGAGAAAGCAGGTTCGTGAAGGTCACATCCAGACAGTCTCCTTCATTGGCCCGAAGCACCAGCGGGCGAGGCCGCTTATCGGAACGCAATTTCACATTCCCAGCCAAGCCGAGATCGGCAGGCCCATGCTGAAGGGTAATTGCCTTCTCTTGTTCGTCCGACCGATTGTCCAGGTCGCCATTGAGAAGGTCTTCCTCATCGGCATGCACAACATCCCGTCTCAGCGCGAACATGATGCCGGCCGGATTAAATGCTCCGAACCGGTTGTAGTAATACACCTGGTCCAAGGCCACGACTTCAGCCGTGATAGTCCTCTCACAGGCCGGTTTCACCACCTGCTGGGATTCCGGCATTTTCGGCTTGGCGCACCCCCACCAGAGCAGGGACAGACTGACAATCGCTGCGGTTTTGGCCACTACGCTGAACGTACATACGTGCGGTCTTGATGGAGCGCCTTGAACATCTTCGCCAGGCATGTCCGCACTCAATTGGGTAGACGCTGGAACAAATTCATCATCTCGCATGGTCAAGGTCTCCACTGGGCTCATTCGTGACAATCACACCTTATTGCGTGCAGGAAAACGTCGGGGTTGCGACGCCCGGCCAAGGTGTCAGGCGAGGAATATTGGGCAACCCGCTATCGGGAAGCGCCCATCCGTTGGCGAGAAATGCCAGACATTGGAAATTCAGGGCTGGTTGAGCCCCGCCTTGCACACCAGTTGGTTCCGGGAAAATATATTCGCCGACCGGTGCGACATAGATGCCGGCGGTCAGACCATGGGCAGCCTTGGGTGCGCTCGGGACATCGCTGCCGTCCGATAGCGGCGCGGGGTCGTCAATGCGCACCATCAGCTCGCGCGTGGCTCCCTTCAAACTTCCGTTGAAATCAAAGAGCGTAGCGGCGGTCAATGGTGGAACGTAGCGGAAGCGACCAAAGACGGCTTGATCCTTTTCCGTGCTGTGAAGTAACCGGACCTTAGGAACTCCGCCTGGCACCACATCTACCGCATAGACGCTGACACGCCGACTTGGATCAGTCGTGAAGCCTTCGACTTTCAAGCGGTCCTGACATTCAGCAGCCGCGCCGCAGTCCACGACCGGCCCCCTCGTTCCCAGCAGCGACTCCTCCAGGCTCACGTACGCGCGCCCACCGGGCTTGGTGTAGATACCGACGTTCGCGACCAGCGTATGCACGGACAGAAAATCTCCTGCCAGCGGATCACGAGCCCTCGTCCCCGAAAACGTGATGTAGTCGCCAACCCGCACCGGGGCTTGCTTATTCGCATCGCACGACGGGCAGGCCTTGATCGCATTGTTTCCAAACTTGACCGGCGGCACCAGATCGACGGAGTCCATGACGAAGGTGAGCTCCGCCGGTCGATTCTGACTCGGGCATTGCGCGTCATTGGTGGCGCGCGGCACGCACATGGGATAGCCGGTCAGCGCATGCACCGTGGGATTGCCTTGATCGACGGTAAAACGTGGATCAGGGTAGCGAGAGTTCGGATCATCCAGACCAACCGGTGGGGGCGCCGGATTCGGCTTGCCGTAACGACCATCTCCTGCAAAGGGATCCGAGGCATCCAAGGCGGGATCATTCAGGCGAATGCGCGTATCGTTGCCGGCGCAGGCCGCTGCTGTCGGACTCCCCCCCACACACATCATGCCGGTCGCCGTATCGATGTGATGGATGAAACCGGCGCCGGTATTCAACGATTGTTGCGAGATCGTGACTAGCCCGGCGATATAGAGCCCATTGACAATATTCCCGCTGACGTCCGCTTCAAAAGCCGCCAATGGGGGAAACTTGTCGCTCAGTGCAAGCCCGGATTCGCCATATTTTTTTGAGACGCCCTGGGCCTTATCGAAGAGTTGCTGCGCAGTGAAGTACGCGGCGGGCAACTGAATCACGAGATTCTTCGGCAGCACCACCTCCACGCCATTCACCGTCAGCTTAGCGCCGGACAGGGGATCCGCCGGGCTGTCGAGCGTGAGCCGCTGGATGTGTCCCACGATGTGAAAGGGAATCACCGCCTGCGACAATGCATGGCGTGGCGGAGCTATACCCAATAAGACAAGTACACCGATCATCCATACGGTGACAGTGGACGGTACACGCATCGAGAATCCTCCTCCTGGAAACAGACGGCCACCTAACTTCAATGTATTGACATGGGATCAGGCCCGGAAGCAGCAACCCGCACGATGGGAGTACGTAGGGGTATGACTACTGAGTCCGCATGAGGCCGGGCACGAGATACCAGATTGCACAATACTTGCCAAGCTATTTCCTGCCTGACCCAACGAATAAATACATACGGCGAGGCTCACGGATGGAAGCGTGACCATCCTCATCCCCGAGCAAATGCGGTTTTCACGTATGCACAATGCTCTGAGTGGCGCTGTGTGCGAGCAATGCTTTAGAAAGATGAATAGCTTCAATTGTGGCGCAGAGGATGCGCCGTCTGCAGAGGATGGGAATGGTTTCTTATCGATTTGGATACAAGGCAGTATTGGAATGGATACAGAATGGATTCAGGCGGTGCGTATCACATTGATACGGCACTTCTCACTTCAGGCGATTCACTAATAGAACAGAACCGCAGCGCTGCACCTCCGCTCAGTATTTCTTTCTGAACTGCGGAGGCGCGTGTGGCGGTGGCGAAGGACGCGGTCCCTGCATACTCGATGGCGGACGCGCCGCACCGAATCCTCCATATCCACCGTACCAGCCAAAGCCTAATGGACCGTACGGTCCACCATAGTATCCCAGCGGCCCGCCCCAATACCCCGCCCCATATCCGATGCCGTACCCGTATCCGGGTCCAGGCCAATAGGAATAATTTTGGGCGCCCGCATAGCCGGGGTCGAGCATGAAGTCTTGCTGGGCCAGTCGTTGCGTCTGGTGCACTGACTGGGCACAGGCCGACATCAAGATCACGGCACAGAATGCCACGGCGCATGCGCGGAGGCGTGTACGTACTGCTTCATGTGCAATTACCATTCGTCTGTGCATGGCGACGATGATCTCTCCGAATCAATACTTTTTCTGGAACTGGGGCGGCGCGTTATCCGGCGGAGTCGGCCGAGGTGCCGGCGCACTCGATGAGTGATGGCTGCCGCCAGAGCCGCCGCCATACCATCCATAGCCGGGGCCATAATATCCGAATGGATTCCACCAGTATCCTGCTCCCCCATAGACCGGTGCGCTCCCATACCCGGCATTGTACTGGTGGTTCCATACTGTGTGCCGCTGCCCCTGATGCCAGGACTCCGCGCAGCCCGCCGTCAGCAGGAGGCTACCAATCATGCAGCTCCAGATAATTGCTCGTATCATGCCGCACCTCGCTAGAAGTGGTAAGACAGCCCCATGAACAGTTGATGGGCGCGATAGGTCCCGTCGAATCCGCCTACCGGCCCGAACGCTCCGCCGAAGCGAAACGTCGAATCGGTGTACTTATATTCGGTGAACACTGCGACCTTCGGTGTGACGAAGGCACGAATACCGGCCAGCACATTTGCGCCGAGCGACACTTGCGTGTCGCTTTCCGTCGTTGTAGATCGGCCAAGATGCGCCACCAACAGGGCTGGGCCAACGCCAATATACGGCTGCCACGTCATGCCGGGATACCGCAGAATGACGCTCGGTCCGATATTGGTCACAGAGAGGTGAATGCCCGGCACATCGTCGAGATTTTTGATATGCGGAGTGCTATGGGAGACATCTAATTCAATTCCCAGGATTCCATGATTGGGGAACACGCCCAGCTTTCCGCCGAACGCGGGACTGGTCTTCAGATTGAAATTAGGCGCCTCCAACCCGGCGAGAGACCCACTTCCTCGCACGTTCCGGATAGGATCGGCGAAATTCCCCCCCAGCTGAGCGGCCGCATACCATTCAGCCTCGGACGCGACGGGAGCAAGGAGGAGTACTGCCAATAACGATACGACTGAAAGCCTGCTGCGCACGTAACGAATCGATGCCATGGTGAAGTGCTCCATGGGCGAGGCTTACCATCATCATAACAGGCGCCCGGCGTAGAAGACTGGACAACTTTGCTGTTCCGACTTCCGTGATGTCGAATTGCACAGACGGTCAGAGCGGGGTACCGGCACGTGGGACAGGATCAATGCGGAATACTTCGCGATCGATTCAGCGAGTCTGCCGTGAAAGCGAGAGGAGCAACTCCTGACTGCTAGGGTTCATTGCGAGCGGAAGCATTATAGAGCATGTACAGCGCAATGCCTCCCGCGACAGCGATCGCGATCCCCGCTAATGCGCGGGTGCCGAAGCTCAGCGGCCCCAGAAAAAACTCCGCCGCGCGAGGCAATGCCACCGTGGCCAGCAGCACCAAGGCCAGAGCAATTAGGTGTATCCGAAGGTAAATGGGTTCGCCGGGTTTACGCATAAGTCGACTCGCATCGGCACGGGGGCAGTGTACGAACTCTGGCGGCAGTATTCCAGTCCGAAACGGAGCACGGCGCCACTCGTGCTGCCGACTAGTCCTGAATGAGTTGCTTGGTCTCCTCCAGGTGCTTGTTCAGATAAGGCATAAATGGCGTCCCGCCTGTGCCGACGGAGGTCGGATTACTCGCATGCGACTGGTGTTGACGAAAGATGTACCGCTCGGCATACCCGACATGAATGTCACGAAACTGGGCCAGCAAGTCCACGCAGGTGCAGAATGCCTTCCATAATTGCGGATGCGTCGTCTTACGGTCGCGAGCATACCCGTAAAGCAGTGGCCGCTGCTGCCCGTCTGTACGCGCCTCCAGTGCAGCCACAAATGCGCGGTGGCGTGGCGGCATATAGTCCCGCATCTCGACCAGATATTGCGTCAGGGGATCATCGGCATGGAGCACACCAAGCCCGGCATCCAACGCCGGCACAATGGAACTTTGCGAGCCGGTTTCTCCGCGGAATTGCTGCGGGCGTTCATCATAGTCCGTCACCCCTTCGTACATCAGCCCATCTGGCAGTGCCGGACTATTCTTCCATCCATGGATAAAGGGTCGTACGCGACTGTAATAAATGTAGGGATCGCACCGTTCCGGCATACGAAGGAGTGTCTCCCGCATCGCCTCCTGCGCAACGGCGAGCGCACGTAACCCGGCCAGCACCGATTCCGCGTCATCCGCCTGCGCGGCATTCTGCGCATCAATCAGCCCCTGCAATCCAGGTCCGGCCTTCGCTTCGATATCGATGTGGATCAAAACAAACCATTCCTCATCAAGCCCGCCCAGGAAATTCTGGAGGAGCACAATGTTTCCGAGCTCAATCGGTTGGTGTGGATTGATCCGGCGCCAGTTGTGCAACGCATAGGAGGCGTACGACAGGACCGGCGGACGGCCTAATTGCTGAGCGATGCGATACCACGGCACAGCGATGCTGGCGGGCAAACTGGGAGCCGGATGGTCCGGGTCCTCCCACACGTAGGCATGGCCGGCAAACGACAGGGTTCGCATGGCCGAACGGAAGACATCAAGCCCCCAATCGTCCGCCACAGGGCCCATAATATCTGACCGATCCTGAATAAACTGACGGAACTGCCGGGCGGTGAGGAATTTCGGTAACTCCGTCCCGATCTGGTTGATGATTGGCTCTTCAGGAAGCTGGTCCAAGGGGTCTGTGGCAGGAAGAAAGCCGCGCTCAGAGGAGAGGTCGAACGCGGCGAGTGAGAGAGGCGATTGAACTGGCATCGTCGTGATTCTCCCAAGGTAACGCGAATAGTTCACTCTACCACAGGGAGAGAGATGGCTGCTGCCGACTTGAGAAGCCCTGCCATGAATGCGTCATCGTAGGACCACGTTCTTCGAATGAACACGCCACCGAATAAAAGCGTTGGTTTTTGGGGGGGATGACGAACGGTCCGGACAGGTGAGAGGGATTGAACAATACTTATTTGTCGTCCAGCTTTTCCCGCACGTTGAATTGATTCATCGCCGTGGCGACATCGCGATTCAAGAGCAACTCCAGCGCATCGACGGCGCGGTCAAGACAGGGGGCGTACAGGGCTCGTTCCTCAGATGAGACAGGCTCCAGCACATAGTCTGCGGAGTCTTGCCGCGGAGCCGGGCGCCCCACTCCGACCTTCAAGCGGACGAACTTAGGCGTGCCCAGAGCTTCGATGATCGACTTGAGACCATTGTGCCCCCCGCTGCCGCCGTCTTGCCTGATGCGCAATCGACCCGGGTCCAGATCCAGGTCGTCATGCACGACGACCAAGGACTCGGGCGTCAGACCAAGTTCACGCAGGAGACCTTTGAGGGGGGGACCGCTAAGATTCATCCAGTCGAGCGTTTGGGCCAGCTCGACGAGTTTGGAACCGGCGCGACCCGAGCCTCGCTGGGCCGCGCCTTTCCTGGTGAGACGTATCGACCATCGTGCCGCCGCCCGTTCGATCACCCAACAGCCGATGTTGTGCCGGGTCTCGGCATACTCGGCTCCGGGATTCCCCAATCCAACGAGAAGGCGCAACGCCACTACTTCTTCTTCTCTGGTTCCTTCTTGGCTGGAGCCGCCCCCGCCTTGGGCGCAGCCGCCCCGGCCTTGGCGTCACCGGCCTTACCGGCTTCCGCACCAGCCGCCCCTTCAGCCGCCGCTTTCCCCTTGGCGGCCACTTCCGGTTCCTTGGCGCCTTCAGCCCCGGCTGCACCCGTGGCAAGCAGGGATTCCAGCTTGGCATCGGTCATCGGCGCCGCCACGCTCACGACCATGTGGTCAGGATCATCCAGGAAGCGCAAGCCTTCGGTCTTGGGAATATCCTTGAGATGGATACCTTCATTTATCTGCAATTGCGAAGCGTCGACGGCGATGAAGTCCGGCAACACAGACGGGAGACATTCGACATGCAGTTCGCGCAAGGCCTGATGCAGCACGCCGCCCTCTTTGAGGCCGATCGGCTGACCGCCGGTCAAATGGATAGGCACCTTCACGCGGATCGGCTTATCCATGGCGACTTCGAAGAAATCCGCATGCAACACGCTGCTCGTGATCGGATCGACTTGAAACTCGCGCAACAGCGCCGTACGGTTGGGTTTGCTTTTCGCCCCGTTGATCGTGAGGGAAATGAGTGCCGTGGATCCGGCTTGTGACCGCAAAACTTTGACCAGTTCATCCGGCTTGACGGACAGCAGGAGACATTCTCCCTGCCCATACAGAACCGCCGGTACGCGGCCGGCCCGACGAAGTTGACGCGCTGGGCCTTTGCCTCCACCTTCTCTACTCTCAACGGTTAATTCGAATTTCATGATGCTCCTCCTCGACCTGTCGCTCCACGCGGACGGCCTACACGAATAACGAACTCACTGATTCATCCTCATGGATACGCCTGATGGCTTCGCCAAACAGCGGCGCCACAGACAACACTTTCAACTTCGGACACTTCTGCTCCTTGCCACGCAAGGGAATCGAATCGGTCACCAGCACGTCAGTCAATCCCGATTGTTGGAGACGCTCCAACGCCGGTCCAGACAACACGCCGTGCGAACAACCGGCCCACACCTCTCGCGCGCCTTTATCCAAACAAGCCTGAGCACCCTGCACAATGGTGCCGGCGGTATCGATCATATCGTCAAGAAGCAAGGCGCTCTTCCCCTGCACATCACCGATAATATTCATCACCTGAGCCTGATTCGGTCCCTCCCGCCGTTTATCGATGATGGCGAGATTGGCCTGCAGACGTTTCGCAAAGGCTCTGGCACGTTCCACGCCGCCAGCATCAGGCGACACCACGACCAGATCCTCGATTCTTCGTTTGGTGATGTAATCCAATAGCACCGGCAAGGCGTAGAGATTATCCACGGGTATATTGAAAAAACCCTGAATTTGGCTGGCATGGAGATCCATCGTCAGCACCCGGTCCGCGCCGGCGGTGGTAACAAGGTCTGCCACCAGTTTGGCGGAAATCGGCACGCGCGGCTGATCCTTACGATCCTGCCTGGCATACCCGAAATACGGGATGACCGCGGTGATGCGATTGGCCGACGAACGCTTGAGGGCATCGATCATGATGAGCATTTCCATGATCGAATCATTGACCGGCGCGCAGCAGGACTGGATGAGAAACACGTCCGCGCCGCGCACATTCTCTTCGACGCGAACTCGAATTTCCCCATCACTAAACGAGGAGACCGTGGCCGCGCCGATGGGCAGGTCGAGATACGTGCCGATCGCGCGCGCAAGCGCAGGATTGGCGTTGCCCGAAAAGAGCTTCAGTTCCCTGTTCATTCCACCCCTTCGATGCGGTACGTGGCGATGCCGATGCTGTAACGGTGCGTATCGAGTCGTTCAAAAACGGTGGGCACGGAACGGACCGCTATTAATCCCGCCGACCTGGACTGTCAGGACAAGAGGACGCCTACCGAAGCACAGCACATTAACGAAAACCCTGGGAAGTTGTCAATAATGTGCGACGGGCTGGGGGCCGAGGAAAGTGAGTGCCGGTCTGTCGTGACCGTGGTGCTCCAGATAGGGTCGTTTCCTACACACGGGAGACCCCGATTCAACCTCTATCAGCGTCTCTCTTCACACCACCGTCGTCGTCGGAGCGCCGGCTGCCGGCACCGCATAGGCCGTCATTCCGGGATTGCGCCCGAACACATCCGCCGCCTGCTGTGCGGCAGACTGCTCTCGGAACAGGCCGAACATGGTCGCTCCGCTCCCGGATAACAGGGCCACCTCGGCGCCCAAGCTCAGCAATTGGCTCTTAATCTGCGCCAGCACCGGATGGTGAGCGAACACGGGCTCCTCGAAATCGTTTTCTACCAACGGAACAATCTCCGACCAATCCAGCTCGGAGCGTTGATCCAAGGACTGCACCGCCACCGAGAGCGGACGCACACCGGCGCGGGTGGCAGCCAACTGCTGATACGCCCATTTGGTCGGCACAGGAAATCCCGGACTGACCAGCACGATCCATCTGTTTCCCGTGACTCGGACCGGACGGACATGCTCTCCCCGTCCCGTCACACAGGCGGCAGGCGCCACAAAAAAGAACGGCACATCACTTCCTAACTGCTGCCCCACCTCCGCCATCTGCTCGACCGACCAGTTCAATTCCAACAACCGGGTCAACCCGAGAATGGTTGCGGCGGCATCACTGCTTCCTCCACCAAGTCCGGCCCCCATGGGAATGCGCTTTGTCAGGCTGATGGAGAGATCCATCGTCCGGTTGGCTCGCGCCAACACCAGCTCCGCGGCACGATAGACCAGATTGGTCTGATCCACCGCCAGGTCGGCCTGGTTACAGCGCAAGGTGATGCGGGAGGCGGCAGCGGGCTGCATGGTGAGCATCAACTCATCGTTGAGCCCCACCGTATGCATCAATGACCAGATGGCATGGAAACCGTCAGGCCGTCGTTCGAGCACCCGGAGAATGAGATTGACCTTGGCAGGAGTCAGAACCAGCAGACTAGTAGAGTTCACTCGCAGCTAACAGGGCGGCGCTAATCCCGGCCTCCTTTGATTTCATACTTTTCGAGACGGTACCGGAACGACCGGGTATTCAACCGCAGCAGTCGCGCGGCTCGCTTTTTGACCCACTGACTCCGCTCCAGCGCTTTCAACAGCAGATCCTTCTCGATCGTGTTGATCAACCCCTCCAGGTCCAGGCCATCTTCCGGCAATTCCGAGGGCACGGCCTGCTGGGTGCTCACTGGCTTATGGAGCCATCCGCGAATATCCGCATCCGTCACCGACGATCCCGTGGTGAAGGCCACAACGCGTTCGACGACGTTCTCCAATTCACGAACGTTGCCCCGCCACTCATGCGCCAACAGCACGCGCATGGCCTCCTGGCTCATCGTCGGCACTGGTTTACCACTTTCCGTGGCAAATTTCTCGAGAAAATGTTGGCTCAATAGCGGAATGTCGCCGGTCCGCATGCGCAATGGCGGGAGCCTGATCGGAATCACATCGAGCCGATAGTAGAGATCCTCACGAAAGGCGCCTTCGGCAACCGCCTTTTCCAAGTCACGATTCGTGGCCGCCACGATACGCACATCCACTTTCACATCCTGCGTGCCGCCGACCCGCCGGAACTCCCGCTCCTGAATGACGCGCAAGAGCTTGACCTGAATCGCAGGCGTGGTATCGCCGATCTCGTCGAGGAAAATCGTGCCGCCGTTCGCCACCTCAAACAGACCGGCCTTGTTGGAAACCGCGCCGGTGAAGGAGCCCTTCATGTGGCCGAACAGTTCACTTTCGAGCAGCGTTTCTGGCACCGCGCTGCAATTGACCGTCACGAACGGCATGGAGGCTCGCGCACTGTTGAAATGGATGGCTCGCGCCACCAACTCCTTGCCGGTGCCGCTTTCCCCGCCGATCAGGACGTTGCTCCTGGAATCCGCCACTTTCTTGATGACATCGTAGACCTTCTGCATGGCCTCGCTCTGGCCCACGATCTGGGAGAACGACGACTGGCTGGCCAATTCCCGCTTCAGGAGCATGTTCTCCGTCGACAGCCGGCGCCGCTCGATCGCGTTGCGAATGATCAACTGCACTTCATCGACCTGGAAAGGCTTGGTGAGATAGTCATAGGCGCCGTGCTTCATGGCTTCGACTGCGGAATCGGCGGAGGCAAAGGCCGTGATCATCAACACAACGGTGTCAGGCGATGAGGCCTTGACGGCCTTGAGCACGTCCAGGCCACCCATTTTCGGCATCTTGAGGTCGGTGATGACGAGATCAAAAATTTCTTTATGAATCTGCGCGATCGCCTCTTCCCCGTCCGACGCCACGGTTACGGCGTACCCCGCCCGCTTGAGCATGATGCTCAACACATCGCGCAGACCCTGCTCATCGTCGACAACTAGAATCTTTTCCACGGTTCCCTTCCCTCATGCCGCAAACGCACGCCGACCTCCGGGGACTGCGGGAGGCAGACGACAAAACGCGCCCCGGTGCCCACTTCGCTCTCAACTTTGATCCATCCGTCGTGCAACTCCACGATGCGATGGACCTGGGCCAGACCCAACCCGGACCCCTCTTTCTTCGTCGTGAAAAATGGAAGAAAAATCTTGTCGAAGTTCTGCTTTGGAATGCCTTCGCCGCTATCGTGAAAGCTGATCTCAATCACATCCTCGCGGCGTCCTCCGACTTCCACGCGGCGCAGTCCGGTAGTAATCGTGAGGGTTCCTCCTCCGGGCATGGCGTCAAACGCATTGACGGACAAATTCCAGAACACCTGCTTCAACTGATCCTGGTCAACCTTTGCCCGGAGAGCAATCGGGGTCGGACGAGACACGATCGTGATGCCGGTTCGTGATCGCGCTTCATGTTGGATCAGATCCAACGTATCGGCAAGGACTTTATTCAAATCCTGCTCAGCCAGATTCAAGGCCGGCGGGCGCGCATACTGCAGAAACTCCGTGATGATATTGTCGAGCCGCCTGGCTTCCCGGATGGCGATGTCCATCAATTTCTGGCTGGTCTCGTCGGAGCCGACATCCTGCCGCAACATCTGCATTGCGCCGGCCAGCGCACCCAGAGGATTACGTATTTCATGGGCCATACCGGCCGACATCTCGCCCAGATTGGCCAGCCATTCCCGCCGGCGCATTTCCTCTTCCAGATAACGAATTTGCGTGAGATCCTTGAACACCCCGACCAGACCCCGCTGCGTACCCTGCTCTTGGAGCGGTGAGACGGTCATGCCCAACACCAGACAGCTACCGTTGGCGTGAAAGCAGTCCACTTCAAAGCGCAAGGGCGGCGAGGCCATATCGGCATCCTGTGATCGCCCATCCGGATGCCAATTGAACACTTCCTGCCACAAGCGGCCCTGCACGTCCGAAAACGCGTAGCCGGTCACTTCATGAGCGGCGGGGTTGAACGAGGTGATCCGCCCTTCCTGATCAGTCGTAAACACTCCGCTGCTGATACTGCGCACGATGCTCTCATGGAACACCTGAAGCCGGCTGAGCCCCTGCTCCTTTTCTCGCAATGACTGATCGGCGTGACGAAGCTCGTCGGCCAGTACTCCGCTCAAGTATCCGACGACCAGAAATGCGAGCCCGTACACTTCGAAGGTCTGCAACGCTTCTGGTCCTTCGAGTTTACTGGGAGGCAGCCAGCCGGAGGCGTTCAGAAGCCCGAAATATTGAACAGCCGTGATGGACCCGAACAACAGGGTGCACCCGGCACCCGTGACAATGCCGACACGCCGGTGCGGCACCAGACTGGCCACCGTGACCGTGATGACGTACAACACAGCAAAAGGACTCTCGACGCCGCCGGTTCTCGCGATCAGGACGGTTTCGAGGATCACATCCACTCCGACTTGCACCCAGATAAACGCCGTATAGGCCACCGCCGTCGTCAGCCGCCTGAGCACCACCGCGTACACGATGGTAATGGTGTAGGTGAAGACGATGAGTGCGGTGAAGGTCGGTGCCGATTCGCCTCGCGTTGACTGAAATGCCAGGGAGAGGCCGAGCATCACCGTCACGATAGCGACGCGAAGCCCCATGAGCCAATGGAGTCGAGTCTTTAACTCCGGCATCGACCGTTCGCCCGAGGGCAGAGGACGTTCATCCAGCATGGGAGACATCGAGTCCTGCGGGCTGCGGGATGGCTCGGAAGCGTCAGTTGCGGCTGGAAGCGTTGAGGACAGCATGACGGGCGCGTTGCCCTGATGATGGATGTGCGGCGCACGGCCCTTCGGATGGTCAGGGTCGTGCGCCAGATACGAGACGCGATCGGGTCGCGTCGTTATTGGATGGCCTGCGCCATCGTGAAGATCGGCAGGTACATAGCGACGACGATAAAGCCGATGATGGTACCCAAGACCACCATCATGATCGGTTCCAGGAGCGAGGTCAGGGTCTCGACGGCCTGGTCCACTTCATCTTCATAGAAATCGGCGATCTTACCGAGCATGGCATCGAGCGCACCGGTGGATTCGCCGACGGCGATCATGTGCGTCACCATTTTCGGGAACACGTTACATTTGGCCAGCGGCTCGGAAATCGTCTTTCCGCCGCTGATACTCACCCGCGCATTCATGAGCGCTTCTTCGATCACCTTGTTGCCCGACGTCTTGGCGCAGATACTCAGTCCCTCCAATAACGGCACACCGCTGGTGATCAAGGTGCCGAGGGTCCGGGTAAATTTCGCCACGGAGGCTTTTCTGATCAAATCTCCGACGATCGGCATCTTCAGCAGCAACTTGTCGATCACCACACGTCCATTGACCGTGGCGTAGTAGCGTTTGATCGCGAAGATGGTGCCTGCGACGGCGCCGAACATGGCGTACCAATAGCTCTGGAAGAAATTGCTGACATTGATGACGATCTGCGTCGGGCCAGGAAGCCCGACCTTACCGCCGGACATTTCCGTGAACATCTGCGCGAACACCGGAATAACCCAGACCATCAACACGCTGATAATGACAACGGCCACACCGACGATTGCCGTGGGATAGACCATCGCCGACTTGATCTGGCCCTTCAGTTTCATGGCCTTTTCAATGTGCTTGGCCAATCGTGTCAGGATGGTATCGAGCAGACCGCCCACTTCACCGGCATGGATCATGTTCACGTAGAGATCGTCGAACACTTTGGGATGGCGCTTCAAGGCATCGGAGAAGGTGGAGCCGGCCTCGACGCTGTTCTTCACGTCGCCAACCGTTTCGCGCAGCACTTTATTTTCAGATTGGGTGGACAGAATGTCGAGACATTGGATCAGCGGCAGTCCGGCATTGATCATCGTGCCGAATTGACGCGTGAACACCACGAGATCCTTGTCGGTGAGGCCTCCGCCGAGGTTCAGCTTGAGTTTCCCGCCTGACTTCTCTTCCAGGCTGGTGACCACGACCTGCTGCTTGCGAAGCTGGTCCACCGCCTCGTCTCTGGTTTTGGCGGTGAGCTCCCCCTTCTTTACAGCGCCCTGGCGGTTGCGTCCAACGTAGGTGAATGTGCTCATAACGCGGTTTTCACTCCTTTGAACGCCAGGCGGAACGCGTAGGTATGCAGCGGAAAACTATGATCGAAGTCTATAAGACGACCTAAAAACTGTCAAACAAATGCAGGAAAAACGAAGCCCGGTAAAAGGCCCTAGGAGCGGCACCTCAGTGAAGGCGCGCTATGTCTGGCTGGAGGTAATGCGTACGTATCCGCGGGAGAGGTAGTGCAGCCCGGAGGTCAGCGTCACACCGCCCATCAGGTACAAAAGCGGATCGAGCGTGGAAAGATCAAGCCGCCGCGAGGCAAAGAAAACGACCGCCACCAACGTCGCCAGCTGGATCAATGTCGTGCCTTTCCCCAGCACCGTCGGCGAGATATCGACCTGCGTATGAGTGAAGTGGGCGACCGCCGCCCCCAACATCAGCATGAGGTCGCGGCTGGCGACGAGAATCGTCAGCCAGAGCGGCACGAGATGCATGACAGAGAGGGTGATGAATCCCGTGGTCAGCATCAGTTTGTCCGCCAAGGGATCGAGGACTTCCCCGAGCCTCGTTCGCTGATCTGCTACACGGGCGATGATTCCGTCGAGTGCATCGGTCAACCCGGCGATGAACAGGACCGCCAATGCATAGTCGAATTGCTCGTAGTTCAGCAGCCCGACATACACGGGAATCAACAGGATGCGTAACATCGTCAGACTGTTGGGAACGTTCATATTCATCACAAGAAACTGACGGGACACACCATTTCGGTTGCCGGATCATGGCACAGGAATCGCGCATCATAGAAACCCCTGCAGAACCTTGTCAACGACGGTTGCACTCGACAAGGCAGGTCCCTATAATCGGGACCCGTAAGTCGCGGCCTACAGATGATCGACGGAGGTTTAGTATGAGTGGACTCCCCCTCCTCTTTAAGAAAGAGGGATTAATTGAGCGGCATCAGGTCGAGGGGATCGATCCAAGCGATCGCTATTTTAACCGGGCTGTCCTGGTGAACCGGGTGGCGGCCGGATACACGGGCAAAATGACCTACGAAGCCTACGCCGTGGAGGGTACCCCCCATTCAACGACCAGTGCCGCCGTCAAAGCCGTCGTCGACAAGCTGCAGAGTGTGGGTTTCACTCGGATGCGCACACGCCTGAACTTCAAAGGCAATCGCTATCTCGCCGAAAAAGAAACCTGGACTGACTACCCCGATTTGTCCGCTTAATTTCTCAGTAATTCCCGGCAAATAACATCGTGGATGTGCGGGCGGAAGACCCGGATCTGTTCATTCCGCCTGGTAGGATGAACCCGATTGGAGAGGAGCACCACTTCCAGCTCCTTGACCGGATCGATCCACAATGACGTGCCCGTGAATCCGAGATGGCCGAACGACTCGGGAGAAAAACGCGTTCCTGACGACGACCGCACCGACGGCGTATCCCACCCAAGCGCCCAGCTGGAGTTCGGAACACCCTGCCTGTTTGTCGTAAAGGTCCTGACGATCTCGGGTTCCAATAACCCTTGTTTTTTGCGCCGGCCATCCATCCACGCTTGAGAAACGGCCAGTACGGCCCCGGCAGTCCCGAACAACCCCGCGTGACCAGCGACTCCGCCAAGGGCATAGGCATTTTCGTCATGGACCTCCCCGCAGAGCATGCGCTTCCGCCAGGGATCCTCCTCCGTTGGAGCAATGATGCATTCTGCATCGTGATGGATAGACAAGGCCGATAGGGGCCCACGCCGCGCATAGGCCAACGGGCGAGCGCCGAGCGGCTCGTAGATCTGCCCGCTGCAGAATTGATCCAGCGGTTCGCCTGAGAGCCGTTCCACGGCGAAACCCAACAGCATAAAACCCAGATCGCTATACAAGCTACGGGAGCCTCGCTCGTAGATTAACTCTTCCTTCGCGATGTAGCCCGTTACCGCCTCGCACGCCGCTGAACTGCCCATGAATCCCGGCTGCGTCGCCTCGATCGCGGCAATACGTTCGTACAAGGGGCGCCATCCCGGCAGACCGGAACTGTGGGTGAGCAACTGCCGCACCGTGGCGGCTCCAACCGCACTGTCTCGCAACTCATTTAAGATCCCGTCAATGCGGTCGTCCACCTTCAGGCGTCCACGCTGGATCAACAAGGCGAGCGCGGTCGTCGTCGCGAGCACTTTGGTCAGAGACGCCAGGTCGTAACAGGTATGATCCGTGACGGCTTCCTCCGACCCTTGCCGGGACAGCCGGCCGACGGCGCTTTCGAAGACGATCTCCCCGCGCAAGCGTACGGCCAGAACGGCACCTGGAAATGTCCCGTCGTCGACGGCGGCTTGCAGCGCCGACTGTATCGGATCGTTCATAGCCATCAGTACGATCTAGCGTGAAGCTGAGCTGGCGGGGAGAGGCCGGGAGCGGACGGTCCGCTCCGCCGGTTCAGGATTGCAGACAAAGGTGGAATTCCCGATGAACGCAGGAGACTCAACGCGCAGGGCTGGATTCGCCGGCGAGCTTCCCTTCAACCGAAGCCCCCTCTGCTTGATACGCGTCGCTCTCTTCAACTTCCAGCATCCGCTCAAATGACCGCAGGGTAGAACGAAAGCGCTCCACCATCATGAGCCGCTGTTTTTGCAGATCCGCCACGCCGCGTTGCATCTCGGTGAGACTGCCGCGCGCCTGCCGGATTATTTCACTCGCTTTCAGTTCGGCCTCCTTCACGATCAAGTCGGCCTCTCGTTGGGCGGATCGCTTGACGTCCTCCGCCAGCGTCTGGGCCGAGACTAATGTGTTGGAGAGCGTCGCTTCGGTGCGTCGCAAGTCAGCCACCTGCTGCTCGGTGGTGGTGAGTTTTTCACGAAGGAGGCTATTCTCTCGATTCAAATTTTCGACGGTGAGCGCCAACTCCTCGAGAAAGCGGTTCACTTCATCCCGGTCAAACCCTCGAAACTTGACCTGAAACACCATCTGCTGAATATCGATGGGAGTGATTTTCATGCGACACCTCTTGCCCGACAGTTAATGCATCCGCACGGCAATATCCCGCAAGGATTGAACCACGGCATATTGCAAAAAGACAAGGATCAGGA
>CAADGJ010000222.1 GCA_900696505.1 uncultured Nitrosospira sp. | reverse complement strand
TCACGCCTACCGATTCGCAGGCGCGCCGAAAGGCCGTCGTGACCATATCCGGTGTCACCGGCTCCCTGTCCGCAGTGTGTTGCAGGAACACAGGGCCACTTGCGAGTGGTCGTGATGGTCTCACGGATTCTAGAGTCCTCATCGCAGGATCACACAGAGGAATGCCTAAACGATCCCCGTTCTTCGTGTGATCCAATAGGATCAATCCCCGGGCCATATCGACTTGCTCCCACTGCAAACACACCACGTTTTCCCGGCGCAGGCCGGTATAGCGTGCCAGCATGACGATTGGTTGCAGCCACGTCGGGCAGGCTTGGTAAATCCTCGCCAAGGTCTCGTCATCGCAGTACCGGACGCGAGCATTATTCACCTTGCCCATCGACACTCGGCACACCGGATTGTCACGGCACCATTCCCACTCTCGAATGGCGATATTGAAAGCAGTCTTCATCAAGGCCAATTCCTTCACGATGGTCGCCGGGGCTGCTCCTGCTTGTTGCCGTTTCCACTTGTACGCGGCAATCTCCTTCGGCGTGACCTGAACTAAGGTCTTTTTGCCAAACACCGGTAGAAGGTGAGCCAGGACGGCTCGCGCCCGTCGCTCGCCATGACGACTAGCTCCCACCACTCGCTCAGCCACGTAACGCTCGACCATTTCTTCAAAGGTCCGTTCTTGTTCTTCGAGGCGATCGAAATAGCGACCTTCGACCAACTTGACCTTGATCTTTCCAAGCACCGCTTCGGCGAGTCGGCGGTCCGTACATTCGGTGCTCCGCCGGATTTGCCACCCCTGATACACGAACGTCATCCACCACACTTTGTTGCGCTTAAACAGCCCCATCTGCATCCTCCTTCTGGATGAGGCCTGATTTCGGTCTAGTTTCCCCGTGCCGGGGAGTATAGACCTCACATTTCGCCGCTTCAATGAGATGGTCTAGGTCGCGGGTATCGTCGCGTCTGAGGGCGGGTAAGCGGCTTGCTGTGGCCGATTCAAAGGCATTGAGCCACTTCCGAATGTCTTCTGGCTCAAATCTGACGAGGCCATGAATGCGGCGGCAGGGAATCTTGTTCTGTGAGACCCAAAGATAGAGTGTGGACGGCTTGATATTGAGCCAAACCGAGAGCTCTTTGACGGTAAGCATGGTACAGATCACCGGGGGAGTCTCCCGACACCCCCAGTCCCCCTAACATGGGCTGCCCGCGTGACCGCCGGCAGACCGGTGAAACCGAGTGGGTGGTTGCTTGAGCAAGTTGCGGTGTCGGTCGTTCCACCGAGCAATGCCCCTGACAATTTCGTTCAGTAGCCATTCTTCCCCTCCAGGGGTGGCACAAATGACCGCCAGCATTGGCGTCAGGGTGTCGCTCACCCATCGTTTCACATCTTGCAGGGTCTGCACCTGCGTCTCCTGGGCTAACCGCCCCTTTTGAAATCCCTCCGTCAGAAGGGCGTACCACTCCAGCACTGGAGCCCGGTACCGTTCTTCATCCTCGGCATCTTTCGGGATCTGCCGGAAATCCACATACGATCGAAGTAAGCCGATCACCAACTCCTTCCAGTCGGCTTCGTCTAAGGTGGCCAATGCGCGGGCACACTGTTCGGCCCGATCCTTCTTGAGTTCCAATTCCCACCGGGTGCCATACTCCTCCCAATTCGCCTGTTCCTTACTCTTGAGTTCGAGACGGTGCGCAAGAGGGTCTGGCTCTGCGGACTGCCGAAATACATGGTCTCGCCCGTCGTCGCTCCGTCCCCATGCGTCAGGTTGGAGACAATATGCCGAACTTGCGCCGCACGAGTGACACACTGTCCAGCCGAAACGGCGTCTCGAACCGTCGAGACTGAGACAGCGGCGGCTCGATCATCGAGCGCACAGTCAATTCGGGTGACGTGCCCTTGCTGTGCATGGACCCACTTCAGAAGCACTCGAATCTGATCGAGTGTGAGCGCAGCGACCAAACCGCCAGAGAGATCGACATGGATTTCATTCGGACGACGAGGCGCGTTCGTGCCCAATTTTCCGACCCCTCGCAGTCCATCTGTCTTGACCCATGAGAGGGGATAGCCTCGAAAGCCGCCTTTGGCCCGATTCCAATCTCCACCGAGGGCCTTCATGGTCTCTTGAGGATTGCTGGCCAGGACCGTGAAGGCCAACCAATCAATGGAGAGAGTGAATGCAGAATCCATGGAACCTATCGACCTCCTGTAACGAGCGCTGTAGGTAGCGCCCCCGTGTTACCAAGACGGGGGCCATTCCGCTCCGCCCCGCAGCCTCCCGGCATGCGGCGCGGACCGGCTTCGCCTCCCAGCCACGGACAACGGTGTTGCTCTGAACAGGGCTCAATGGCGCTGTCATCTTGCTCTCTGAACCGTTCCCTTCCCATGATCCGACGCTATGCTGAACGGTGGACTAAGTAAAGTGCCCACAAGAGGCCAGCAATGGCCAGCAGGGGACAGTGGAGGACGAATTATCTAAAAGAAGAGTTAAGAAAGGAAGTACGCATATGGATGCTTATGCGCGCTTTACTCAGCTGATGGTTGTATAAGTGTGCTTTCATAGTGCAGCCCAGCGTTATGGCGAGAGAGGATCTATTCAGACAGGGCAACTAAAATGTATTTTTGCCCTTCGTGCAAAGCCGGTTGGGGTCGCCACTCGCCCCATCTCGCAACCCAGAACTCTCTAGATGGTCGTCTTATATGTATTGGGAAAGCGCAGAGTGTGGTGCCCTAGCACCTTCTTATCGTACGTACTCGAATGTCCGTCGGGCAGATTTAACGGTGGGTTGCGAGATCTGAGGCTTATACGTTCCTGCATTTCTAATGCCCAGAGATCATGCTGATTGTTGCTAACGCTATGCAAACGGTGGAGCGTGCATATATTGATACTGCGCGAGGCTCACGGTATCCTGTCTCACGTGCAATCGAGACTGCTTCGTCAGCCATGCCGCCTAGCCACCTAAGGTCCATGATCGCCGAAAGGTGTCCTAGGCATTTCTCGGATAGGCCAAGTGCGTGTTAACGGACCGATTCATCGGCCGACCACCGCTGGTCCAGGAGTATTATGACGAACAAACGGCTCACCAGTTTCAATGCGAAAACGTTTCTCTCTAAGATGGGCGGCGGCAAAACCATTATTAAGTATAAAGAGAAAGACGTTCTCTTCTCGCAAGGCGATGCGGCAGACGCCGTTTTCTATATCCAAGAGGGCCGAGTCAAACTCACCGTTGTCTCAGCAAAAGGCAAGGAAGCCGTAGTGGGCATTTTGGAACGTGCCGGATTCTTTGGGGAAGGCTGTCTCGCGGGGCAACCTCTCCGCATGGCCGCAGCCACTGCTCTGGATCCTTCCACCATTGTCCGCATTGACAAAACAGCCATGATTCGCGTGCTCCATGAAGAACCCACGTTTTCGGAGCTGTTTATGGCATATCTGCTCTCTCGCAATGCACGTATTGAAGCTGATTTAGTAGATCAACTGTTTAATTCCAGCGAAAAGCGATTGGCGAGAGTATTACTCCTGCTGGCCCATTTTGGAAAAGAGGGTAAGCCGGAACCGGTCATCGCTAAAATCAGCCAGGAAACATTGGCGGAAATGGTTGGTACCACGCGGTCACGCATTAGTTTTTTTATGAACAAGTTCAGGAAGCTTGGCTTTATTGAGTACAATGGCGGGATGCATGTCCATAGCTCTCTGCTGAATATCGTTCTACACGATTAGCATTCACCGGATGCAATGGGTGGATGTCCTCTGCGATAGAATGGAGCGGGGCTTGCCGACGGCAGATGTTGATTAGACGCGGGGACAGTAAATGTGAGCCTCCCATAGTCAGTGCTCGCCCTAAACATGTTGCGCGTGCGTCAGATGCTTATCCGGCAGCTGAACCCCCGCTGTGATGGCCTCAAAAGGCATGTCGGGGTCCCCATGTAAATTCCCGTTTCGCATCCGGCAGTTGTCATTCTTCAACTATCGTAACTGACCGCTGAGAGCCCCTCACCCCATACACAGTCCGATTGCGCTTCGATGATTCCCCCAATGGAACATGCGCGAGCATGGCTTGGTTAGAGCGGCGCTGCAAACGGACGGCTGCCTCTCCGCTAACACCAGTATCGCAGGGAAAGTGAGCAATCTTGACCAGACCATTTTCCCGTCCCTCTCTACAATACAACCTGTCGAAGTATTTTGTGTGACGAACTCTTGATGCCGATCTTGTAGGCATCTCTCACACACTTTCGATCCGTCCAGGCCAACCTCGAGACAGCGATTCCTTTCGACGGAATTATGAAGGGACAACATGACATTGAAGAGCAAACCCTGTGCATGACGAAAGCCATGCATCACGCCTTAACCTTATGGCGATGGGTCGCGCTCGACGGAGGAAGTTGTCGCGGAGGCCATTCAGGCGTTGAAGATCTCAGTCCAAAGGGTTCCGTGTATCACGGACTGAGCAGGGTGGGAGCGCCCATCGAACCATGAGTGGCAGCGTGAACTGATCAGAACACAGCCAGCAAACAGCCGCGACGGCTGCTAGCGAATGTTTCTCGAGGACTGACTCCGAACCATTTCATGGAGGAATATATGAAGACGACAACAACGCAGACCTATGTACTGACGGTGCCTACCACATCGCGCAGCGCTCTTCGGGTCTGGACAGGCAGGAGCGTCCACCAGCTCCGCCACTGTTCGGCCGGACACATCAGCCATGTCCTGGCGGAAATGCAACAACATATGGACCACCTGAGACACTCCCTGGAGCCTCCCGCATCCGAAGCATCCTGCTCCTTAAACCGTGGACGGTGATGCTGAAGTGTGACCACGGTTCGCTTACCTATTAATGCTTGCAACCGCGTACAGCCAGGAGGCGCTTGATGTATCAGATTTGGACCCTCATAGCATTATTGGCATTCATGTGGGGTACTGCGATATGGGCGACTGCTCCCGATGAGTCGTAACCGGTGGGCGAGACCATGAGAGAGAAATCGTCATGACCAATATGACAACTGACCAGAAACGGAGAGATTTATGACGTCACCTCTTTTCAAGCCGCTTGCCATTGTTGCCTTGACCTGTGTGTTCCCGGGAGCGTGGGGCCACGCGGCTCCTGAGGGAGGCACTACAGAGCACGAGCATCTTGCCGGGAATCGAACATTTCTAGGGACTGTCGACGAGGTCCGCAGTGACCAAGCCCGGGTGAATATTGGAGAGGGGCAGCCGCGTTTCGTCCCCATGAACGTGCGCAAAGATAAGGGTTTACCAGCCCTCGATATAGGCGATCAGGTTGAGATTACGGTCAATGATCAGAATCTCCTGGTGGACGTGCATAAGGTCGGAGAGGTCAGCCATCATCGGATTGTTCGAGGACAGCTCGCTGTGCCCTTGGGCACGGGCCACGAGACGGCGGTCATTCGGACGGCGGAGGGGAAGGAACAGTCGCATGGTATTCGGCCTGTCGCCAGAAGCAAAGTGGCCTCATTGCCCGTGGGGGCGGAGGTTACCTTTCTCCTAGATGAAATAGACAAAATTGTGGATGTCTCACTCGGCGCAACTGACAAGGCTGGTCAAGCGGCCGCACCGGGACAAAACAAGTCACTGATCAAAGGGAATCTACGGCAGGTATCTGGAGTGATCACGAAGTCCTTGCAAGACAAGACCATTGCGATCCGGACAGAGGACGGCAAAGAGCATTCCTTCAAGTCTCGACCGCCCATTCTGGAACGACTCGCCAAGGTATCCCGAGGCCAATCGGCTATCTTGCTCATCGATGACGAAGAGCAAGTGGCGGATGTCTCCTTCAATCAATCGGAAAAAGGGAGCCCTTCGACTCATTGATGGACGAATCGTCTTGCTGATTCCAGAGGCTCTCGGCAGGTCTATCGCCTTCTGCATAGCATATGCGTGCGGGAGCAGTCTCCAGTTCACCCGGTGGCGGGCTCGATGCCCATTGCATCGAAAGGCACTACCATGATCATGCACCTCACACAGGACAGAGATCTCCGAGAGCAATTACGCGAAGTCTGTCATCGAAGTTTCCTGGCAGTCGTTGCGGTTATGTGTATCGCTTGTTTAGTGAGCCTCAAGCCGGGCGATGCGGCGGGGGCCGAAGTGGACCCAACGTAGGTCATCAAAGGCACCGTCACCGAACTCTTTTCCGTATTGAAAGAGTTCCAAGACCCCGCTCGATCGCAAGCGCGACGCCTTGCGATCGAGCGGGTGATTCGGCGCGACGTCCATTACGAAGATATGGCGAAGCGGTCTCTGGGAGTCTCATGGGCGCAGATGGATGACGGCGCACGCACGGTATATGTGGGTCTCTTTGTACATCTCCTTCGAGATGCCCTCGCAAATCGAATGATCCAATACTCCGGCGAACGAATCATGTATGTTGCGGAGCGGCGTGAGGCGGCATGTGCGGAGGTACAAACCCGACTCGTAGGCAATAAGCTCGACACTGCTCTCGACTTTCGACTCACACGCATAGGCGGGCGGTGGTTGGTATACGACGCCATCCTAGACGGCACAAGTCTCATCGGGAGTTATCGTGCTCAGTTAGCAAGTATTATTCGCGACGGGTCATTGGCCCAGTTGATGGAAAAACTTCAAGAGAAAACGCTCCTCGTGAAACTATTTGAGACACATGGATCATAAGTTCGGGGCCTGGATTTGCTGTCGGTGCCGCCCAGCGCATGCCTTGCCAACTAAAGGGTGGACATCGCAGGTGGGAGGCAATCAGGTTCATTGTTTCTTTGAGCAGATCTTTACGGTCGCTTCCACTCTTCCGTCCTCCGGACTGATCATCAGCCACCTACCCTGTTGTTCCGGATCCCGCATAAAGAAGGCAGCATAATCTTCATCATATCGACTCTCTCGAATGATGGTATCGCCGCTTTGGCGGTCGTAAATGGTTTCGAGGACGAATGCAGCCACAGTCTGAGTGCCGTTGGCACGAGGACGACTGATGACTTTCCAAAAGACCTTTCCGGCATCGCGAGCTGCCCGGGATTGATCAAGCGCAGCATCCGAGCAGAGCCTGGTTCCCTTGGCTACTTCGATGTAGGGCCGCTTCCTCGCAACTTCTGCCGATCCGGAAATAGGGAGACTCAATGTAGAAATTGATAGGACAAGAAAAACCGCCATGCGCTTGAGCGCATTGTTACCTGTATTATGCATATGTCCCTCGTATCTGACTCATGCCCCTGCGCCTCGTCTGTCTGCCTACAGGCCTGCCGTTCCCGCTCAGTAATACACAGGGTGTGACAGGAAGCGACGCAAATGCGCCCGCCTAGTGAGGAGCCAAGAAATCACTGGCGGTGAATATTGATCATGGATCCATGACCGCGGCCGTAACCATGATGCACCGCACGGGATGTTCGCGCTGAGCAATAGTGAACAGTTTTCGCTCGGCTGCTGTCGCATAATGATCGAAGAATGGACAACATGAGGATCCAGGACACCATATTCGAGGACAGGTTCGAAGAGAAAAGCGTGACAGCTTGAGATTCAACGACCGCATTCCGAACCGAGTCAGTGATCGCCGCCTGTGGCAGATTCAGCCGCTTCGGGATTTGGCTGGACTCCTGGCGATAGGGGGCGCTTTGTGGCTGCTGTATGATTTCCGCCGTTTGTTGGCGCCCGTTCTCATAGCAATTGTCCTCGCCTACCTGTGCGATCCCTTACTCAATGCTGCCAACAGTAAACTTCGTATGCCGCGATGGATCCTCGCTCTCGCCTGTACCGTCCTCCTCGTCACTGGGGTCGGACTCATCATTACGTGGGTGGGTCCTTTATTGTCGCAACAAGTCGAGACCCTAGCATCAAAAATTCCGCAGTACAGCGTAACCCTCGAGAAGCGCTACGGAATCGAAATAGGGAATCTGAATGAGCATCTGACGACTTTTGCCAAGGGCATGAAAGAATCCCCGGTCGAAACCCTTTCGCCGCTCTTTACTGGAACGAGCCAAGCCATGGGTATTCTCGGCGTGATCCTTGCCGGGACGATGGAGATTCTGCTGTCGGCGGTCCTGCTACCGATCTTTTTCTTTTTGTTCACGTGGCATTTCGATCACATTCGTCGAGATATTGAGGCGCGGCTCTCTGATGGAAGGCGTACGCGAGTCCGACGGATGCTTCAACGAATGGACCAAGCAGTCAACGGATTTTTGATCAGCCGGGTGCTGATCGCTATCATCGCGGCCATTGCTTTTGTCGCTGGATGGAGTTGGGCGGAAGTGCCATATGCCTTGCTGCTCGGTATCTTAACCGGGCTATTAACCATCGTTCCCTACATGGCTATCGTCGGATGGCCGATAGCCTTGCTGGCGAAGTACGTCGATGTCGTATCGTCCGGATCGACGCCGCTGTGGTGGGACGTTGTTCTCTGGCCTAGCGCCATATTTGTCATGGTCGCGTTTGTGGAAGGATGGGTCCTAACTCCGTGGATACAGAGCCGGACCATGGAGTTGAGTGCGCTGACCGTGCTGTTGGTAGTTCTCATTGGAGGGGCGCTCGGAGGAATCCTTGGCTTGCTGCTTGCCATTCCGGTTACGGCGTGCGTCATGATTATTACACAAGAATTTGGCAAAGATCGGCGAAGGCCCGCGCCCGTGATATATGCCTCGAAATGAGAGTTGGATGGTCTGCAAGTATGATAAAGCCTTATTTAGCGTAATAGTCAGTACAAAGTGAGCAATTTTGATCGGCGATAGGCCGGCTAAAGGCGTAGCATTGGGCTCTTTGATAGCGTTCTACGCTGCGTCGTGTGAGGACGTGTGGAAAATGGATGGGACAAGCATGAGTGGAGCCCAAGAACAGGGGTTGATGGAAGATAGAGGGCGTGGGTCAGCGAGCCGCTGGCTCATCTTCGATCGTGCCTTGAGCGGACCGACCATCGGCCTCATGGAGAGGCTTGACGGGTGGGGGTACATCTCCACAGGGTTTAGTTTCCTCCTCATCGGAATGATCGTGTTCCTTCATGCCTGGTACGCATTCATGGTGACGGTGGGTGTCAACGCGATTCCCGCTGTATTGGCCTTAGTGCATGATCTTCTCCTTGTCATCATTCTCCTGGAATTATTTCGTACCATCATCAATTTCCTTAAAACCAAAGTGATTACCTTGGAGCCGTTTCTGTATATCTGCGTCATCGCCTCCACACGGCGCATCCTGACGACCGGTGCTCAAATTGCCTATATGGAAGATGTGACCGACCAGATATTTAATCGATACCTGCTCGACTTAGGGGGAAACGTCTTAGTCATCGTCGCCCTGGTCATAGCGGTATATCTAGCACGGCGAGCGCTTCTGACCCCTGCTGCATGAATAACGCGACGTGTCTGACCGGAACGGACAGTGCGAAAGCTCACAAGCCGACCGCGCGGAAATCCCCCTCTTCGCTCATGGGCTGCCACTGAGCACTATTGAACAGTTTCGAGTGGGCACTTCCCGATATCATCAGCATTGGAAGTGCGGGCATTTCGATCAAGTCTCGCATCGAGAATACGACCGCCCGTTTCATTCTGGCCGGCAGGGACCGCCGGGATGCTCACGGAACGAGGTTACGATGGCAGCCCAAAGCGTCCTTCGCCGAAGCTAAGCTGTCTACTGAGTACCGACTCTCCTCGTGTACAACACCATCTTGGATGGCCGCGGATTGTCCCTCGAGAACACTTGGTGAGAACTTCCCCCTATCGATTCCTTTTCTATGCTCGTGCTGCGAACACGAGAAAGTCCTAAGAGGTCTACCATGCTACAGGCGTCCACGATTTTACTCGCGCTCGGTCTGGTTATCTGGAGCGTGACTTGGACCGGAGTGCTCGACATCCCCATGGAGGTGTTTTGGGCTCTTACCATTGGCGGGATCTGTATGCTGCTGATGCACATAGCCAGCACACGTCGTGCCTCCAATGCCTGCTGACCAACGGAAAGCAGTATCCATGCAGATAAGGGCAAATGGTTTTTCTTCGTGTATACGAGACAGCCATGGATGACGGACGAGTTTCAGGAGGCCAGATGCATTGTTCGCGTTGTGAAGGCCTGATGGTGCCAATGTGGATAGGGGATGTGACGTGCGCCGATACCGTCAAAGGATGGCGCTGTCTCCTGTGTGGCGAGGCGACCGATCCTGTAATCGAAGCGAATCGCAGGAAGCGCCCTCTGTTGGAGCAGGGTCGTCCCCGATTACCGGGATCGATGGCATCGCACGGAAAAGGAAAACTCTACGGCAGGTCTTGATAGTACTCAGGGTTGAGCGTGAAAGGCCTGTCTTGGGATACGGATGACAAAAAATACTCATCACACGCTTCAGAAGGAGGCCAACGTGACGCTCTGGCATGATATGTGGCCCGAGATATCGGTGCTATTGTTCTTACTCGCTTGGGTTGCCGTAATAGCGGGGTTTATGCTCACCCATTGGTGAAGAGGGGTTGTCCGTCGGCCTTGTTATGCATTTCGGAGAGCATAGGGATCGGTTCTTCGATCCTCGCGCGCGGTTTTTTTTACTGCTGTTCGAGAACTATCCCAAAGCCGCGTCGACCGGGTGGGTCTCACTGCATCAGTGTCCTGCAGAAGGTCAATGGTGGAAAGATAATGTTTAAACGTGAGGAGAGGCCAAGCGGAATGCCGGCCTCATTGGCTCCTCTGGAGACTTAACCATGTTTGTGAGAAGTGCATAATAGGGGAGAACAATTCATGAGTCTGGCAGTGCAGATAAAAAACATCGTTGCAGTCTTACTGGAGGATGGCGACTGGCACGAGGTACGCCAGGGAAGCATGACGGTTATCAAGTATGAGTTGGCTGACGAATCCAGCATTCTTGTCAGGGCTGGTTCCATTCCTGGCGTCTCGAGCACAGCCCTATCATTTAAAGAACAGGCAGGAGGCCGGATGATTGCCTGCCCTATCACATCGGTGAAGGCGGTTCGTTACGGAGCTGAGGAGGCACCATCTATCGTGTCTTCTAGTGGCCCCCTGACTCAGCGTGCAATACCATCGACCGTGTGTGGAATGCCGAACCGTTGATTCATCGCTTCAACGTCCATGCGACCAGTAATGGACGTTACCTCGGCGGCGGTAGCACTGTAGTCTCGGTTCTCCAGGTGACGGCCCGCTCCTATATGTAAATTCCTTACCGTTGGGAAACGAAGGGTGTGATCCGCTCGTCTGGAACATCTTGCTGTAATCTCCCAGTTGTGGAACTCTCGAGGAGCGATCGCAAGGAGTGTCCCGCCAGAGCGGCTGCGACCGCTTCATCTCGACGGTAAAGCACATCGCGGATGGCATCGTCGCCATCTGATAATACTGTCGCACTGACTATTTGCCCTTTATGAACAGTATTCAGCACTTCCATAATAGAGATGAGTTCGAGAGGCTTGGTCAGACTGACGCCTTCTGGGCGAGCCATCAGGCCGAGCAGCCCGGCCTCGATGAGATGCTGGATTTGCTCCTCGATGAGGGAGACGGGCAAGCGCAGTTCAACAGCCAGTTCATTCATTTCCCACGGCCCTTGCCCCTTCGCATACCGACGCGCCAAGAGAAGAAGCACGCTCAAGACCAACCGCTCCCGGAAGGCTTGCGTCCCTTGTTGCCATAGAATACGGGAGAGGTACGCAGTAGGGTGTTGATAAAAAAATGACAGCTGGGCCCCCACGAGCACAATCAGCCACCCCGCATAGAGCCATAGGAGAAACAGAATTAAGACGGCAAAGCCGGAATAAATCGCGCTGTAGTTGGCAGACTCGGCCACGAATGTGGCAAAGGCTTCCCCCGCGATGACCCACAGGATGGACGCGGTGATCCCTCCGACTAGGGCGGAATCGAAACGGACATGCGTGTGAGGAATAAACTTGAAGAGAAATGTGAATACGGCGCCGAGGATAATGAACGGGAGCAATTGACCGGCCCAGAGCATCAGCACACCGAACGGCTGAACCTCCAGGACGCGCTGCACCAGGATGTTGCTGTGCGCTGAGGCCAACAGTCCGAAGGCCATCATCACCAGCAATGGTCCGACCAAGACGGCGCTCAGGTAGTCGGCGAATTTGCGATTCCACGGACGTCCTTGTCGGACGAGCCAAATGGCATTCAACGCCTGTTCTATCTTATCGATCAGGGAATAGGTGGTGTAAAAAAGGCCTGCGACCCCGACCGTTCCCAAGACCCCGATTTTCAAATTGTCGACAAAGCCAATGATGGTGGCCGTGATTTCCTGCCCCTTCGAGCCGAGAGGTTCGAGCGCTTGGGCAAGAACCGGCTCGATCTCTTGGTGGACACCAAACGCCTTCAAGACGGATACCATCACGGCAAGAAAAGGTACCAGTGAGAGGAGGGTTGTGTAGACCAGACCGGCAGCCCGGGCATCGAGCAAGCGATGGCGGAATTCCATGACGACTGCAGTCGCCAACCTGAGTGCATGCAGGCCGATGCGTCGGGGTAAGGAGAGAGCCGAGGCGTCGATCCGCCATAGGTCTTGCGCGAGAAATTGCTGAATGCTTATTACGGTCATCATGGTCTACCAACTTTGCGGAAGCGTTTACGCCGTGCAGTCCGATA
This sequence comes from uncultured Nitrosospira sp., assembly GCA_900696505.1. Taxonomy (GTDB): domain Bacteria; phylum Nitrospirota; class Nitrospiria; order Nitrospirales; family Nitrospiraceae; genus Nitrospira_A. The sequence goes on along the minus strand of CAADGJ010000222.1, from coordinate 24,954 downwards.
CGTTGCTGTAACTGCTCGCTCCGCTTAGGTCGAACGAGGCTCGTACGTCCCCATATCAACGGCAGTGTTTCCACTCATTGTCTGTGAGTACCAGGTGAAACTGCGGGGCAAAGAAGTGCGCATCAAGAGGGAAATCGCCGAACTATCGGCCTAGCTCGACTACTCGCGCCTCGTGAGCTTGCAGGCTTCGCACGGTGGTCAAATCACCCTGCCCAAAGAGCGTGTGTAATACTTCCTGCCTCAACTGAGCACGCAGAGCCTGACTCGAGACGGACGATAAAGTGGAGTCCTGTAAGAGGTTTAGCCATCCTTGTGTGGCAAGATCGTAGCGACTGGTCGGCATGGCCGTGTGCAATTGCTGGAAGACTGTAATCGCATCGGCCCGATTCTCGAACAATGCAACCAGCCCTCGGATATAGTAGGCATCCTCACAGGCCGGACCTTTATGGCACGCTTTCATACGCGTCTCCTGCGTCAACGCAATGGCGTGGAGCTCACTTGCCTCAGCGCTCCCGCTGAGAAAGAATGCGCTGCTCGGCAAGGAGGCTGACGAGCCGCCCTTCGCCGAAACGCAAGCTTCCATTCCGCCGATGATGAGCATCCCCAACATGAGACTGGCCATCGTGTGTCCTGCCACCCTCAGTTGTGCCCTGGTATCGATACTGATCTCGATCGGCCACTGGAACCCATAAATATTCATTTGCATCTCCTCACTCATCACCTGCTTGTTACCGCGAGGGGCTCTCCGATATCTGTCAGCACTGCTCTCGTTCCAGAACAGGCTAACGCCATAAGTGCGGCGAGGCCACTGGCTCAAGCGTGGCACGAAAGTACACAGGGCGTTGAGGGATAGTGCCTAACGTTGCATCGCGGTGAACCGTCTCGTGAATGCGAACCGGTCCGTGATGCCACTCACTCTCGCGCCATCGCACCCTGGCGTGAATCAAATACCGGCCTGGCGCCTCTCCAGACTTGTTCGGCGATCCGAAATGCACTCCCAATTCGATCCATTTGCCAATTCGAAACCACATGGAGTGTGCCTTTCGTTTGTAGCGCGACCTGGCAGATCGGAGGCACCCATCTCCCGATAGATGGCCCTGATTGGGATATAGACTGCCTCACGGCATTAAATGCGTAACCGTGCTCGCCCCTTGTCTGTACAAATGCCCGGCGAACCATTTACGTGCGATCGGGGGAGGCGTAAACGGGCCGCGGTTGAACCAACCTGGTGCGCCTATTGAGAAAGCACATCAAACAGATCGGCATATTCCCTCACATGATGCACCGCACAGAATTGCGAAGCTGAGCAATATTGACCAGTATTCATGCGACCGTTGACCTAGGATGGACGAAGATCATTGGTTGCCAGTTCTCCCGAAACTGAGACGCTACGTCCTAGCAAGAGAAACCTGGGCCAATGCCAATCGCTCTAGTCCTGCACGTAGCAAGGTCGGGATAGACTGAGAGAGACGCCATGATCCGCAATGCCGACATCAGTGACCAGATCCTCAACTTCATCGCGAAGTCTCCGGGATGCCGGATGAACGATCTGATGGCCTTTTTTCCGGACGTAGCCTGGAATCAGCTTTTAGGCGAAGTGAATCGCCTGCGTCTTAGTCATCGGGTATGGATGATCATGGACAGTCGAGGATCCATCGTCGTCAGCCCCAGGGGCTAGGGCTTAACCTGGCCTCACATAGGTCTCTTCGTTCATGGAATGGCCCGCCATGAAACGCCCCACCCGCGGCCAAGAATTGAGGTGCAGTATGAAAACGTATGGACTCTTACAACGGTCGGTCTTCTATGCCTCAGTGTTGCTGCTCGGCTCATGGCTGTCCCCGTTTTTCGTTCATGCGGAAGAAGGGCAAGTGACCGGCGCTATGATTTTCGCTCCGGCAGACAAATTGAGTGAAGTAGCATCGGGCGCGGTAGAGGACACGCTGAAGGCTTGTCTCGCGAGAATTCCAGCCAAGTCCACTGCCGGACAGCGCATGCTGGCCGAACGTACCTGCCACGGCGAGGACGTGATCAGGAAGACGAATCAGGAGCCGCCCCAATTTTAATAAGTGGTGCGTATTTGCCATCCGATCTCTTGAGCCCTGTCTTTCCTACAGTCGGAGCATGAACCTAGGGACTCTGCAGATCAAAGAAGGACGCTATGTGTTGGCGAGCTGACATATCTATTCTCTTTAATTGTCCCAAAGGCTGATGCGACTCTTTGCGGTTGCCCGCTGAAGGAGCATGCATGCGTTGATCGCAGCCCGCTGGGGCGTGGGCTACGGACCGCTGCGCTTCGTGCTCCATCTCCAACGGGGATCCCCACATGGCCCAGACAAGCACATATTCGTATCCCCGCGCTTAAAGTCGTCTCCTCAATCAAGCACGCCTGCCTCATCCCACTATACTTCTCACGCCTCTACCCCATTACTCGCACACCCACAGGGGCGCGCAGCCAGTCATACAGGTAATCACTGGACTGCACCCCTAGATTGAGACAGTGCACATTGGCACACTTGCACCAGGAAGGAGGCAAGAGTGGCCAAGAAGCGTGTGGGCAAATTTCCGAAGGCGTTTCGGCAGTACGCGGTCGTGCGGTTGAGGCAGTGCGACAATTCGTGGCGCTGTCGAAGGAGTTAGGTGTTCATCGGCGGCTGGTGTATACGTGGCGCGATCAACTGGAACCGGCCGAAGAGGGTGAAGGCCCCCCGCCGAATTCCCGCGAAGCGACGCTTCGCAAGGAGGTCAGCCGACTGAAACGGGCGGTAGCGGACAAGATGCTGGAGGCGGATTTTTCTATCGCTGCCTTGCGAGAAGTACAGGCTCGACGTTAGCGGAGCGGCGACTCTGGCGGGACGGCATCTACGCCCACATCCGAGGCGTGATGTCTCAGCAAGGCAGTCTCAGTATCGAGCGCATGTGTCAGCTGGCTCCGGTCAGCCGGGCTGGACTACTATCGGTCGCTGCAGGAGTGGCACCCGATAGAGGAGGAGATGACGGTGCGAGACGCGATCCAACACATCGCCCTGGCGCATTGCCGGCGGCGCGGCCTCTTGGTGAATCATGAGCGCGTCGCCCGGCTCATGCGAGAGGACAACCTGTTGGCGGTGCAGCCGAGAGCCTTCATCGTCACGACCGAGTCCGACCACCGCTTGGACGTTTATCTGAACTTGGCCAGTCGGCTTACGTTGACCGGTCTCAATCATCTGTGGGTGGCAGACATCACCTACATTCGCCTACGCACGGAGTTGGTCTATCTGGCCGTGATGCTCGATGGCTTCTCCCGCAAGGTGGTGGGCTGGGCCTTGGAGAAGACCTTGGCGACGCGCTTGCCACTGGCGGCCTTGCATCAGGCCAATTCGACGCGCCAGCCCCCGCCAGGCGTCGTGCATCATTCTGATCGAGGGATTCAATATGCCTCGGGGGCGTATGTGCAGGTGCTCCGGCAGCAGCAGATGATCCCCAGCATGAGTCGGCCGGCGAATCCCTATGACAACGCCAGTTGTGAGAGTGTTATGAAAACCTTGAAGCGGGAGGAGATCTATGCGACCGCGTATCGCGATCTGGACCACCTGCGGTCGAACCTCGCCGCCTTCATCGATCAGTACTACAATGGCACCCGGCTCCATTCGGCACTCGGCTACCAGCCCCCGAATGAGTTTGAGCGCGGGCTCGCGTCCGGGCCGCCGTCGGGTGCCGCACGCATGCAGTTTTTCAGGCCTGCACAGGAATCAAACCCGGGAGAAGTCTCCTAGAGGAAGGACGGCAATCAACCCAAAGTGTGCTAATGCCAAACTGTCTCAGTGAAGGGGTTCACCCCACTCACGTGTGCTAGATTTGTGCTAGAAAATGTCAGAACGCTCAATATTGGTTCGAACTAGTAGAATCCATAGAATGCCGCTAACCGCTGAATTCAAAAGAGAAAACGGGGAAGCCTTCGCAAAATCAAGCCACTGTGAATTCTGCTCCGAATCGACTCTCAAGGCTCAGACACGGGTTCAAATCCCGTTGGGACCACCAACCTTTCCCCTGATCTTCCGATGAGTTGGCGACCTTCCTCAGATCTGGCTTGGTGAAGGAAGCCTCCTCATACGACACAACTGGCTTCGTGCACGTCGTTTCTAGGTGCATGATGGCCTCGATCGTCTGCGACTTCCCGTTCTTTAGAATCCGGCCGGATGACCGAGCAAACATTCTCGACAGAGGAGCTGTATGACGATGAAAGACGAAATGCTGCTTCGATGGCTAGGCCTTCTATGCATCGCTATTGTGACGGGAGGCTGTGCAGATCAATCCCGCCTCCCATCCCATGCGTGAGGGTCCCATGGCGGCCGTCATTCTCAAAGATACCAAGTCCCTGGGATTGCCCTGGGAAAATCAGTTCGGACTGGTGCAAGCGACGAGGGCCGCGGGGATGGTGTTTCTATCAGGGCAGAGTAGTCTGGATGAGAAAGGTGCTCTCACAGGGAAGGGAGATATGGAGGCCCAGCTGCATCAAACCTATGCGAACATCGGTAAGGTCCTTCAGCAATTTACCCTCACGATGAGCGATGTGTTGGAAGAAACCATCTATGTCACCGATATGCAGGCGATCCTTACGGCTGGGCCTAAAGTACGCCGGGAGGTCTACGGCGAACATCCCGCCGTCGCGACGACTCTGGTCCAAGTCCAACGCTTGCCCGTGGCTGATGCGATCGTTGAAATCAGAGTGGTCGCCAAGGCGCAGCAGTTGGAGTTGCTGCGACCCGTGAGCACGCCTTCAGATGAATCGCCTCGACGAGGAAGTGGAGGGGGAGGCGGCTTGCGACCCAGGATCCACGCTCCGATGTTCTTGAACCCGCGTGCTGCAAAATCGTCACTGCGGTCGGTCGTGCCGCCCTCTTCTCCCTGCATCTCGTGAAATGTACGTGTTGGAAAGATCCACTCGTGCAATGACAGGCCACCTAACCCGAGTGGCTGTTCCAGACTCTGGTTGGGGCTGGCGCCGTAGCCATCAATGGAAATGGAGAAGCAGTGGACGCGAAGTTTCGTCATGAGGTGCTCCTTCGTGACGCAATGAAACCGGTATGGTTTCTGCCGGTCACCCTCAGTCAGGCGGCCCCGCTCATCGGGTCACCGAGAGGCGTACCCATGGAATTTTCGACAGTCCCCACGTGAGGAGCACAGATAACCCATACACCACCAACGTGTATAGGACATGCCAGATGATCGGCAGGGACGGCAACTGATCTTGGATCGGGGTCAGCGTGTATCCAACGAATATATGGGATACATACACTCCGAGGGTGAAGCGTGCCAAGAAAGGAAGAACGGTGTTCTGCCCGATGGTCGGGTACGCGAGCGTCAATAAGAAGATCCCTACGATCAGAAGCACCGCACCGGCATAAGGATAATCCATCACTTGATGCGGGGAGGCATGGAACACTCGTTTCAACCCCACTCCTTCCAGTACAGCCAAGACACTCCCGCCCGCTATGAGCGCCAGCGCGAAGGATCCGGCGAAGGTCGCCTGTTGAGAGATCCACCACCCGAGAAGGGTGAAGAAGACGCCCAGTAGCAGCAGGTTCGGTGAATACTGTGGGAGCGGAACGACTGCACTCACGACGAGCAGGATATAGGTCGAGACAAGCAGAGCCCCTACCCATGTTTTGAGACGGCTGGTCATGACCATTGCGACCGTACTCAACCCAGCGATCAGCGCGGGCAAGAACCAGAGGTGAAAGATCGGAGGTCTCGGCACAAAAAGCAGCGTGACATGCTCCTGCATGAGCCTGCCCAGGGTATGGGAGGCCTCCGTTGAAATGGTGGACCAGAGCCCGTGTGTGTAGACGTTGCTGATCCAGTTCGGTCCGATGATCGAGTACACAGCGACCCATATGACAAAGAGGAGCGTCAGCGAGAGACACGAGCGCCGTAGTAGGGAAAAGGGGGCTGCCCCGGCATCCACGGTGCGCCCGTAAAAGTATCCTGCCGTCAAAAAGAAATAGGGGACGGAGATCCAGAACAGTAGATAGAGCGGCATGTCCACGAGGAAGCCAACCCCGCCCCCGATGAGATGCAGACGTGCAATCAGGTTTGTATGGAGAGATACGATAAGGAGGATCGCCACAACGCGGTAGCTTTCGATGCTGGCGATGCGAGGAGGCCGGGCATGTGGCGGGATCGGTGCAGTGCTTGGCATGAAGCGATAGTCGGAACGATATTTCTGCCCCGTATTCGATGCAAGACAAACACCTGTCCGTGAGTATTCCTGTCGCACGCACGATGCACCGACAGAAACGGTGAAATCCCGCCATCCATGAAGTGTCGCTCTAGCAAGCGCCTTACAGAAGCAGCTCAGCTCCAATTCAACGGAACAACGAGTCTGGTCCGCACTGAGCGATTCCGCACCAGCCGCACAGTACGAAACTCGTTGTTCGCCTTCCTTGTCAGTGAAAGTCTCACGCAGATACTTGAGCGATCAGCACCCCCGTCGGTTTCTTCTTCCTGCACGAAAAAATCAGCGCTTCATTTGACAGGGTGAAAAAGACAGCTAAGGTAGAAATCGCGCAGAGAAAGCGGCTAACCGTTTTTGCCGGTAGCAGAGACATCGGAGAACAGAAGGGGGAGCTCATGAAGAAACAAGGAATCCTCGTGCTTGCAGGTCTGTTGATTGGTCTTCAATCCGGCACAGCCTTCGCGGTGAATCCAGACAACGGGCCTGGATGCGGATTGGGGAAGTTGGCTTGGTCTGATTACAAGACGCCGAAAAATATTGCGCCTCAAGTCATGATGGCGACGACCAACGGGACGTTCGGCAGCCAAACGTTCGGCATCAGTTTTGGCACCTCGGGTTGCACCAATGACGGAAAAGTGATGGCATCGCAGGAGACGAATGTCTTTGTCGCCAGCACCTTCGACACGCTGTCGACCGACATGGCGAGGGGTGGTGGAGAACACCTGACCGCACTCGCAACCTTGATGAACGTGCCGGTCGAACAGCAGCCGGCCTTTTTTCAATTGACGCAGCAGCAGTATCTCGCGCTGACCGAGGCTGGAGAGGTGTCTTCAGTGGCGGTTGTGAAGGCGTTGCAGGAGGCGATGACCGGACATCCGACCCTGGCCCAGCTCGCCGGCACACGTTAATCGGTTCGCTCCTTCCGCTTTTCGGAAACGGTAGTGAACGGTCGGGGGCGGTGACTTTCTGTGCCGCCCTCGCCGGTCGTTCTGCCCTACGGTACTCATCTATCGCCGTTGAGCTGCCCCTGAGCGAGAGCGAATTCCCTCCATCTGATTGTGTCTTTGCTTGAAGCCTTCCGGCTGAGGGGAGGATAATCGCTCATCCATGACTCAGCCTTCCCACCGACTGCTTCTGCTCACGATTATCATCCTGGGGATTGGTCTCTATACCCTTGATCTCTATCTCCCGTTGGGAATCGGAAACGGGGTGCTTTATGGCGGCCTTGTGGTCATGTCGCTGGCAATTCCCGATCGCAAGATTCCGCTACTGGTGGCCGGCACCTGTTCGGTCTTCGCCCTGTCGGATGTGTTTCTAGGTGTCACGCTTCCCAACGTGCCGCTCTGGATGGGACTGAGTAATCGCATGTTCAGCCTCACGGCGATCTGGTTTCCGGTCGTCTATGCCTTTCAACGGCGAAAGAGTGAAGAGGCGCTCCGCAACGCGCACAATGAACTTGAAATACGAGTGGAAGCGCGTACGCGGGAGCTGGCACTGGTCAATCAAGCGCTCGTGGGGGAAATCGAGGAGCGAATGGAAACAGAGCGGTCTCTTCGTGCCAGCGAATCTTCCTTAAAGGTGAGTCAGGAGGAGCTGCGACAAAGCCGTGAAGAACTGCGGGCGTTGGCGGGGCAATTGCTGACGGCGCAAGAGGTCGAACGGCGCCGCATTGCGCGTGACTTGCATGATGATGTCAACCAGCGCCTGGCCATGTTAGCGATGGATCTCAGGCGGATCGAAAAGGGTGAAGCGGGGGATCTTTCGAATATCGGTGGGATGGTAAAATCCATCAGCGGTCGGTTGACTGCCGTGTCGGATGATGTTCGGCAGATGGCTTACCGGTTTCATCCCTCCATTTTAGACGATCTGGGCCTTATGAAAGCGGTTCGGCGATTGGTCGATGATTTTTCTGCCAGCACGGGAATCGAAGCGGTGTATGTCTACCAGGATTGTTTGAGTCCCGTGCCAACCGATCTGGCCACGTGCGTGTATCGGATTGCTCAGGAGAGCCTGAACAATGTGGCCCGACATGCTAAGGCGACCGAGGTCGAAGTGGAATTGATTTGTGACGAGGGGATGATTACTCTTTCGGTCCGGGACAACGGAGTCGGGTTTGATGCCGTGCATGCGTCGCAGGGACGGGGGCGCCTGGGATTGTTGAGCATGAAGGAGCGCGTGCGGCTCGTGCGAGGAACCTTGAATGTCTCGTCGTCGCCGGGGGGCGGGACGCATATTGAAGTTGGCGTGCCGCTGTCAGGGAGTCAGCATGTCTAAACCGCGCGTCTTGCTCGCCGATGATCATTCGCTGGTACTCGAAGGATTTCGCCGCATTCTCGCCGACCAGTGTGAACTGGTCGGGATGGTCGAGGACGGCCGCGCACTGCTTGAGGCGGCGGCTCGGCTCGAGCCCGACATTGTCATTCTCGATGTGTCCATGCCCCTCTTAAACGGCATCGACGCGGCCACGCAGCTAAAGAAAACGCATCCGTCGATGAAGGTGATTTTTGTCACGATGCATTCGGACGCCGACTATGTTCGATCCGCCTTTGAGGCGGGGGCGTCGGGGTATCTCCTGAAGCGGTCGGCGGTCGATGAATTGGAGCAGGCCATTCGGGCTGTGTGGGCCGGACATAGCTACATCACGCCGTTGATTGCGAAAGATCTCCTCGATGTGTTGCTCACCGCAGGTCCGGGACAGACGCCACAGAAAAAAACGCTCACCTTTCGCCAGCGTGAGGTGCTCCAGTTATTGGCGGAAGGGCGAACGGTGAAAGACATCGCGCTCCGCCTCAAGATTTCCACGCGCACGGTCGAGTTTCACAAAGCCCAAGTTATGGAGCAGCTGAATCTGCGGACCACAGCCGAATTGATCAAATATGCGTTGACCCACGGTTTGCTGGCTCCTTCCTGATGTAACTGCTACCTGTGTCTCTCCGCATTGTGCGCCGAAGCTGACCTCGCATCACGTGCCCCTGGTTTTCTCATCAAAATTTCATGCTGTCTTCAGTCGGCCTTCATCTTTGGGCCGTACCATCCCGTCTCTCGCCAGAAGCGTCGGTTTCCGGGAATGCCTATTCGGGCAGCTTGCGCTGTGCACGCATCGCACGGATCGATTTGGGTTCAACCGGTTTGGCGACCGAGAAAGGGAACAGTTATGCGCATTGCTCAGATCAGTCAGTGTTTCGAGGAAGTGTCGAACGAGAGTGAGAGACCAGAGGTCAGGGGCGTGGAGTTCGTGACGAGGAGCCTCATGCGGTTTGGCCACGACGTGACGGTCTTCGCCAGTGGCGACAGTCGAGTATCAGGTAGATTAATACCGGTGTCGCCTCAAGCGATTCGGCACTATCCGTCGCCCAAGCGGCATCTCTCCGAAGGATTGACCTTTCTGGCTATCGAAAAGGCGTTTTCCATGGAGTCTTCCTTTGACCTTCTCCACGTCCATGCGGGCTTTGTCGCCTTTCCGATGATGCGCCGCAGTCCTCTTCCCAGCGTGGCGACGGTCTACGGCTCGCTGGATGCTCCTGAAATTTTGCAATTGTTCAGAGCGTTTCGTGAATTGCCCTTGGTGGCGACCTCCGCCGAGCAAATTCGACAGTGTCCGGAGCTCAATTGGCTAGCCCTTATTCCCGTTCCCGTCCCCTGTCAGCGTAGCGAAGTCCCTGCGGAAACAATGGACTCACTGGTCGAAACGGCGACAGCCTATACGGCCGTCTATGAAAGCATCGTCGAGAGAGCGATCCGGCCTACTCATGCAGTGAGACCGGCCTATTCTCTTTATGACGTGCAGACTACCGTCTGACGTACGGGGGTATGTCCAAGCCGACAACTCATGGTGAGCCGCAGAATGGCGTCATGGGCATGTTGCCTGTGGCGCCGGGCAGTTCCTCCGTCAATGACGAACAGCTGCTCCGCGCTTCGGCTCTTGTCACCCGATGTCCAGTATTGAACGCTCTTCTCTCCAGGCCGTGGACGAGCCTCACGCCTTCAGTCAATCAGACGCAGCATCTGTAACTGTTCGTACCTCGTAATCTTCTCATACAAACTATCGGGCTTTACGAGTTCCGCCTTCCAGCAGGGTGCCGTACAACTCGTGTCTGGGCGTGGCACGCCATCCGAAGATGGCCAGACATGTCTATTGGCAGGAATGGTGGCCATGAACCGGAACGATTTTCTGGTGGCATTATTCGGGCGCCCTGTCTGGTTCCACTGCAAGCAATGCCATCGGGTGATGGCTGGAGGAACGGAGGAGTCTTTTCCCGACATGTGGCAGGAGGAAGCGGTGGCCATGGAAGCCTGGCGTGTGAGGCCTGAAGACCTGTGGTGGTTTGATACCGTTTGTGTGTCCTGCCAAGAGCAGCAAAGGAGCTAAATCCTGTTCGACGGAAGTCTCGCTCAGACGGCAATAGAGAATGTGGGCCCAGAGCTGGCATATGAACGGCGAACTTTGCGGGCTCTTCGCCAGTTTCGGATCGGTGTACATCGCATCATGCCGACGGGGCTCCCGCCAGGATTGCTTCGGGTCATCGATCAGATCGTGTGTGTCGCGGGAACCTCCGGTCGGGGAACCGATCTCTGGGATGGCATTCGTGTTGAATGCGAGCGGGAATACTCCGGCATCCGTCACGGGAAGGGCACGTTGGCGCATGCGCTCGAATGGGAAATACTGAAGCTCCAAACACGGTTGGAAAGCAGTGCCTATGGCAATCCGGTCGTTCCAGTACCTCTCTTTCGCAATCGGCACGTGCACATCGGGTCGCTGATCCGGCTGTGGCGACGGCTTGCCTTGGAGACAGAAGAATGGCTCGCAAGTCAGGGGTATGACACGTTGCTCGACGTAGGGCCCTGGGGCGGATTCAATTTCGTGCTTGAACCGGACGGTTACACACGGATGCCCTTTGCGCGACTCACTTTAGCTGTGGGTGGGCTGCCGTCCACGCCGTTTCATGAACAGGGTGGGCCGCTGTTCCAGCATCTGCTTCCACGGTATCATGCCGAATTACAGCAGGCCGGCGTGAACTTTCCCCCTCTCTGGCAGTATCACCATGCCAAGCATGATGCCTCCGTACGCCTGCGGGAAGTCTCTGCCACACATTATCTGCCCACGCATAGCTACGAACGCCGAACGTTCGTCAAAGTGCGGGTCTCGCGAGATTGCGAGGCGGTCGAGGAGATCGCGTTGCAAGATTTTCTTCTTCTCCTCGAGCGCCTACAGTTCACCACGGATTGGGAGCTCTATCGGGAACAGACGAAGGATGTGGATGCTCGCTTCGATCTTCAGGACTTTATATCGCTCAACCATATGGTCGAGGGCGTGTATCAACGGACCGCTGCGGAGGACCGACTTCTTCACGAGATGAAGGACGCGTTTCGCGGAGCCATCCGCGCCAGACAGGTGTTATACGGTTATCTGAGCCAGGTCGTGAAATTGCGTTGGGTAGAGAATCTCTATTGGGCGCTGGTTGAGGCGGCTCTTGGCGTCAAGCGCTACCAGCGCATGGTCTCGTTCGATCGCGAGGTCTGTCCTCAGATTCCGCCACGATTACTCATCCCCGTGCGGAGGCACCTGAACCGCTACCACAATCATGTCGGCGGAACGGCCTGAGTCCAATTCAACAGACTGGCTATAGTTTGGTTGCTTCCAAGGTGCCGATACTATCGGTCACTTTATGGCGGCGGCAACGACCGAAACCTGCCTCCCTCAACCACGCTTCGACCTCATTCCAGCTATAGCACCGGCCTGTTTCAGTAAATGCAAACATGAGAAGTGAAAAGACGGCCGCCTCAGCAGGGCGGGTCTTCTCTCTCGTGAGAAAATACTCCACAATGAACACCTTGCCGCCAGGTCGCAGCGCCTTTCGGGTGCGGCGAAGCAATTGCCGGTTCTCCGTCTTATTAAAGTCGTGGAGCACGTTGGAGAGCAGGACTACGTCAAGGTCAGTGGGAAGCGGCAGGGTCCGAAGATCGCCTTCCTGAACCTGAATGCGGTTCGCCAGTCGCTCTCGACGGATCAGGCGTTTGGCGACGGTGACGGACTGGTCTATGACGAGACCCTGAAGTGTGGGATACCGCCGGGCTAGTGCGATCGCATAGGATCCTGCTCCGCCCCCCAGATCCAGAAATCTTTCGGCCTGTCGAGGCAGTCGAAATGAGTCGATGGTCGGCTGGAGCAGTATGTGGCTACGCTCCTGCATCGCGAGGGCAAAACGGCGCCGGAAATTAGCGGTCTTGGTGATGGGCGCCCATCCAGGCGGGCCACGTCGGATTGCCTTGGTCATGCCGCTCCAATCCACCCAATGGTGATTGAGGAGCCACAGCAGGTTGGTGATCGCGAGGGAACTCCCGCCATCTAAAAACGTCCGACCCAGCGGTGTATTCCAGTAGCGCCCGGCTTTCAAGCGGAGCAGGCCTAGCCCTGTCAGTGATCGCAGTAATAGCCTCATGCCCTCACGCACCGTTCCGCACGATATGGCAAGCTCCTCAGCGCTCCGTCCGCCCGTGCCGATGGCCGTGAACACGCCAAGTTCATTGGCAACGAGGAGTGTTTTGGATTTGGCGTATCCGTTCGCCAGGCTCATGAGTTGTTGGTAAGTCATAGAGATCGCCCCAGGGAGCACAAACGACCGCGTTTTCCCAACCGGCAGGAGTCACTGTACCACCGAGGATAAGTGAGTCGCGAACGATTAACGCCAGCGTTTCGGGGAGTCACCGAGAAGCGAGGTTCTCACCTTCGACCTTTCATCCGGAGCCCTGATTCTGATAGAAGCGTGCCATGCTTGATGTCATTGGTCTCGGTGCGGTCGCGGGCCTCATTCCCGTTTATCTCGGGATTTTCGCTGCCCTTTATCTGGGAAAGGTGTTGCCACGAACCTGGGAGGGTGGGCTGATCGGGGTCGCGAACGGGGTGCTGGTCTATCTCTTCTTCGACCTCATGCATGAAGCGACCGAGCAGACGGGCGCGCGTGATCCCATCTCATGGCTGGTGTTTCTGGGCAGCCTTGGCGTGAGTTTCGTCGGCTTAGTGGCTCTAGAATCCAGCCAGGTGTTCGGCGCCCGTTCCGGCAACCGGATCCTGTCGTTGCCTTACATGATTGCGGTGGGCATGGGCTTGCACAATCTCGGAGAAGGGCTCGCGATCGGCGCCAGTTACGCCGGTGGTGAGTATACGCTGAGCGCTTTGCTGGTGGCGGGGTTCGGCCTGCACAACGGAACCGAGGGATTCGGCATCGTCGGAGCCGCCGGAAAAACGCCGATCTCCTGGCGCGATGTGGCGTTGCTCGGCCTGATTGCCGGGTTGCCCACATGCGTGGGGACGTTCCTGAGCGGGCAGGGCGTGTCGTCCTACTTCTCGATCTGCTTCTATGCGCTCGCCGCAGGGTCGCTGCTCTATGTGGTGCTCTCGCTCACGGTGATGTCGTACACGGCGACGCGTCGGGTACAAGTGTCGGCAGGCATTTTTACCGGCATCGCGATCATGTATCTGACAGCCATGATATTGACGCTGGTCAGCGGCGTACGCAGCTGACGGGTGGTATCCGACAGTGTGGCTCATCCTGCCTCCTCTTTCTTCCTACACGTATCCGGATGGTTCGACTTCTTGCGCCCTCACTGCGTGTCACGCGACAATAGGTGAGTCGCAACGGGGCCACTGGTCGGCGCTTCAATTGACCCCGCGACAGTCGGTTGTGTATAAAATGGTCTGCTCGATGAAAGAGCGGATTTTTTCGGGAGGCGTTCATCATGGCGGGACGGGAGTTTCACGACGGAGCCAAGGATGGCTTGGAGGCACTAGAGCCTCTAGATCCCGAGAAGATTCATGCTTTTACGGAATTGTTGGAAGCCATGCGGAAGACCGCGTTCGGCGGCCGTCGACTCGGCGAGGCCTATGAAACGCTCGCCGCGATGATCGAGGACCCTGACTGCAAAGTCGTCTTGACCCTCTCGGGGGCCATGACGATTGCCAAGATGGGGAAGATCATTAGCACGATGATTGACCGCGGCATGGTGCAAGCGATTGTCTCGACCGGCGCCTTGGTGGCGCACGGGTTGAGTGAATCGGTGGGGAAACTGCACTACCGCCATGAACCCTCCCATACCGACGAAGAGCTGTTTCAAAAGGGCTACAACCGCGTCTACGACACGCTCGAGATGGAGTCGAATCTCAACTATGTCGAGCATGTGGTGTCGCAGACCATGAAGCGCATCAATGTCGACCAGCCGCTGTCGTCGAACTTTTTGACCCGCGAATTGGGCAAGACGCTGGCCGAAGAGTTTGAAGGCCCCGGCATTCTCAAGAGCGCCTATCTCAAGAACGTGCCGGTCTACATTCCCGCCTTTACCGATTCTGAAATGGGCTTGGATGTCGCCACGTGGGCCATGGGTAAGCAGATCGATTTCACCCGCAGCCAGATCAAAGAGGGCGGAGATGTGGCGGTATTACGTGCGCTGCATCAGACCTGTCCGGTGTTTAATCCCTATCTCGACCTGAATCATTATGCAGAAGAAGTCCTGGGTTCCACGCGGCTCGGGATTTTCACGATCGGCGGCGGCGTGCCTCGCAACTGGGCACAGCAAGTGGCTCCCTATATTGAAATCAGCAATACGCGTCTCGGGCTCAACGTGGAGCCTCCGCGGTTCCACTATGGCGTGCGAATCTGTCCTGAACCGGACTATTGGGGCGGGTTAAGCGGATGCACCTATCAGGAAGGTATCTCCTGGGGCAAGTTCGTCCCGCCGGCCGAAGGCGGCCGTTTTGCGGAAGTCCTCAGTGACGCGACGCTGGTCTGGCCCTTACTCATGGTGGGATTGTTGGAACGCTTCGCCGCGAAGAGTGTCTCCGCATGAGCCCCGCGACTGGCTGGATAATCAGATTCGGCGCGCCATTGCTGCTGCTTGTGCTCACGACGGCCTCGGCCTTGGCGGCGAGCTCGCCGGCGGTCGATAATCGGATGCGAGGGAAGGCGGATGCGCCGATCACCCTGATCGAATATTCGGACTTCACCTGCGGGTACTGTCTAAAATTTTTCAAGGAAACCTGGCCGAAGATTCACGCGCGCTACGTCGAAACGGGTAAGGTGCGGTTTCTCTACAAAGATTATCCTCGTGCCGACCAGGGCCCCGGCGTCACGGCCGCTCTGGCCGCCCGTTGCGCGGGAGATCAGGGCACCTACTGGCCGATGCATGATCGTCTCTTCGCCGCTGATGGCCGGTTGGATGTGGATAGTTATTTCCAGCACGCCAAAGCCATCGGCCTCGACCAATCGAAGTTTCGGGAGTGCCTGCGCGATGCTCCGCATATGAAGGCGATTTTCCAAGATCGGGACGAGGCCAATGCCTGGGGATTCCACGGCACGCCCGGCTTCATCTTGATGCGGACGACGCAACAGCCGACGGCCCAGAATCCGGCGCTCGCGATTCCCGGAGCCTTTCCCTTTGCCGCATTTGAAGAAGAGATCGAGAAACTGCTCGCGGCCTCGGGAGAGAAGGCGAAGTAACGCCGCTCATGGGCGTGAACGACAGTAGGTGAATATCGTGACGAGCATCATCGTCTAGCCACGAAAGAGGAAACTGCATATGGGGTCTAAACAAGCTTTTTGGACTGTGCCTGCAAAGGATGGAGAGCCGGATCTGTGGGTGTGCATGTCCTGTTTGAGCGAGGCATTTTGCCGCAAGGTACCCATGCCCGCCTGTCCCACCTGTCACGGGGTCTCGACGTATGAAGCGTTTACCTTGGCAGCGGTGCAGGATTGGGGGACTGAAGAGTTGATCGCCAAAGCCGTAGCTGCTCAGCAGGAAGAGGCGGCCCTCAGCGCGGCGGCCTCTGCGGCTCCTCCTGTGGAGTCCGTGCAGTAGCGAGTGTCCTCTCCGGGAGTTGGTCCGTTGGAAAATGGACGTCCATTTCTAATCGGCGGCCGCTGGTCTCAATCCACGACGGGTGCCCCAGTACGAAATCCCTACACAGGCGAGACGATTGCCCATGTCTGCCAGGCCAGTCCGGCGGATGTGGAATCGGCGATACAGTCTTCGGTCGATGGTGCGGCAGCCATGCGTCGCTTGTCCGGCTATGCGCGGTCGACGCTGCTGGCCAACGCCGCCCAGGCACTCCAGGCGCGGCAGGAAGAATTTGCGCGTACGATGACGGCGGAGGCCGGCAAACCGCTGACGGATGCCCGTCGTGAAGTCGGTCGCGCCATCCAGACTCTCTCGATTGCCGGTGAAGAAGCCAAACGAATCGGCGGCGAGGTGGTGCCGCTGGATTGGTCGCCGGGCATGGAGTCCTATTGGGGCGTGACGCGACGGTTTCCCATCGGACCGATCCTCGGGATTACTCCATTCAACTTTCCCCTCAATCTCGTCGTACACAAAGTAGCGCCGGCGTTGGCGGCGGGCAACTCGATTTTGATCAAGCCGGCTCCCCAAACTCCGCTGACGGCGCTGTTGCTGGGCGATCTGCTCCTGAAGGCCGGTGTGCCGCCGGGGGGGCTCAATATCCTGCCGTGCGACAACACGCTCGCGGAGCAGTTAGTCGTCGATCCCCGATTCAAGCTCCTGAGTTTTACGGGGAGCGCACCCGTGGGATGGATGCTGAAAGCCAAGTGCGGCAAGAAAAAGGTCGTGCTCGAACTGGGCGGAAATGCCGCGGTGATCATCGAACCGGACGCGGATCTGGAGTATGCCGCTCAGCGCTGCGTCACCGGCGGCTTTACCTATGCGGGCCAGACCTGTATTTCCGTTCAGCGCATCTTTGTGCATGAATCCATTGCCGAGTCGTTTACCGAACAGCTCGTGGCTCGTGTGCGAGCGTTGGCAACCGGTGATCCTGGCGACGAACGCACGGTGGTTGGTCCGTTGATCGACGCCGGTGCCGCGCAACGCATTGAGGGCTGGATTGACGAAGCGATTACCCAGGGCGCGCGTCTGCTGTCCGGTGGGTCGCGCGAAGGATCGGTCGTACGCCCCACCGTCTTATCCCAGGTGACTGCCGGGATGAACGTCTCCTGCCGCGAAGTGTTCGGCCCCCTGGTGACGATTACGCCCTATCGTGAGTTTGAGGCGGCGTTGCGCGCCGTCAACGAGTCGGACTACGGGCTGCAAGCGGGAATCTTCACCACCAACATCGGGCGCATTTTTCAGGCCTTCGAGCAGTTGGAGGTCGGCGGAGTTCTGGCGAACGAGATTCCCACCTTTCGTGCGGACCACATGCCCTACGGCGGCATCAAAGATTCCGGGATCGGGCGTGAAGGTCTGCGCTATGCGATCGAGGATATGACCGAGCCGAAGTTGCTGGTCATCAATCTCCGGCACCCGTAAAGGAAAGCGCAGGCAGGGCAAAAAAACCCCTCCCCCCGTATTGCGGATGCGGAACAAACTTGATACAACTTTCGCGCGAATCGCCGCATGATCACGCGCGCGACCAAGGGCTTGTGACAATTCATCGAGCACTCACCTGGAGTGCGTTCGACGCGGGATGAAGAGGGAGACCGACATGGTACCAACACACATGTTTTTGACGAGAGGCGTCGGAGTGCACAAGGAAAAGCTGGCTGCGTTCGAGCAGGCCTTGCGTAGTGCCGGCGTGGCCTATTGTAACCTCGTCAGTGTCTCGTCCATTCTTCCTCCCAACTGCAAAATCCTTCCCCGCAAACGCGGCGAAAAATTGTTGAACCCCGGCGAGATCACCTTTTGCGTCATGGCCCGGTCAGAGACCAACGAACGTAACCGGCTCATCTCCGCGTCGATTGGCTTAGCGATTCCAACCGATCGTGATACGTACGGCTATCTTTCCGAGCACCATGCCTATGGTGAAACGGACGAAGAGTCCGGTGAATACACCGAAGACCTGGCGGCTCAGATGCTCGCCACCACCCAGGGTATCGAGTTCGATCCGGATGTGGCGTGGAAAGAGCGCGAGCAGGTCTTCAAGATGGGCGGAAAAATCGTCCGGACGCTCAACATCACACAATCCGCAGTGGGACGGCCAAACCGTTGGACCTGCGTGATTGCCTTGGCGGTGTTTATCCCCACGGAAAACATTCCCAAGAGTCTTCGGAACAAGGCCTAGCGGCGGCGATGGCGCTTCCGTCCGGGTGGCTTGGGCAAGCCGATAATTTTCTTGGGATCGACGAGCCCTGGTGCCATCCCGATCAGGCCGGCGTGTATGTCCTGCCGGCTCCCTACGAACACACGTCGAGTTACATCCTCGGGTCAGACCGGGGTCCATCTGCCATCATCGAAGCTTCCCAACAGGTTGAGTTGTACGATGAGACGTTGCGGTACGAGCCGTATCGCGAGTGGGGTGGTGTCGCTACGGCCAACACGCTGAACCTGAACGGGCGTGTCGATGGTCAAGCCGTGCAGGCCATTCAGGATTTTGTGCAACCGCACGTGGGGCGCGGGAAGTTCCTGGTGACCCTCACGGGAGAGCACACCGGCGCGTTAGGTGCTATCCGTGCCCATGCTCAACACTATTCTGGCATGTGCGTCGTGCAAATCGATGCCCATGGCGATCTCCGGCAAGCGTACCAGGACAATCCTTACAGTCACGCCAGTGTCATGGCCCGCGTGGTGCAGGATGGATTGCCGCTGGTGCAGGTCGGCATCCGGTCGATCAGCCCCGAGGAAATCGAGCTCATCGAGAAGACACCTCGGATCAAGACCTTTTTCGCCGCCTCGATTTTGGATCCGTCCGGTCCCTACGAGGGGCGGGCGGCACGTTGGATTCCTGAGGTGTTGGCTTCCTGCACCGGGCCTGTCTATCTCACCTTCGATTGTGATGGGCTGGATGCGTCACTTGTTCCCGCCTTGGGCACGCCGGAACCGGGAGGGTTAGGTTGGTACGACACCCTCGCGCTGGTGACGGCGCTGGCCAACGGACCTGGCATCGTCGGGATGGACATCAGTGAGATTGCACCCATTGAAGGCTTCGTCGCGCCTCAGTTCAGCATTGCTCGCTTGATTTATCGTATGCTGGGGCGGGTTCGGGCGGGCCGCCGGGTTCATTAGGCGGATGGTGAATCGCTCTCCCGGCTCTCATCTCACAGTGCTGAGACGTCAGACGTACAGTTCGTAGCATCCTCCCTCTTCATTCGCGCGGCCGCCATGCGCATCAATAAATTCTTTACTGAACAGGGCTTGTGTTCACGGCGTGAAGCAGACCGGCTGGTGGCCGAAGGCCGGGTCACGATTAATGGTGTGGTGGCCAAGCTCGGTGATCAGGTTTCGTCACAGGATGTTGTCGCGCGAGACGGAACGATCCTGCAGCGGGGCAACCGTGCGGTCTATCTCAAATATCATAAGCCGGTCGGGGTGACGACGACGACCGAACTGCACGTCACGCGGAACATCATTTCGGAAATCAATCATCGCGAGCGGATCTTTCCCATCGGGCGGCTCGACAAGGATTCATCGGGTCTCATGCTCCTGACCAATGACGGCGATATCGTCAACGAGATCTTGCGGGTTGAGCACGGGCACGAGCGGGAGTACCGCGTAGAAGTGGATCGCGAGTTCGACGACGCCTTCCTCTCGCGCATGGCAGAGGGTGTCGTCATATTAGGAGAGCGAACGCGCCCATGCCTCATGGCGCGATTAGGGCCGCGTCGATTCAGGATCATTCTAACCGAGGGGCGCAATCGGCAGATCCGCCGCATGTGCCAGGCACTCGGCTATCGGGTGGTTTCATTGCATCGCGTGCGGATTATGCACATCACCGTCGAAGGGCTTCATGCGGGACAGTGGATGGACTTGAGCGAGGAGGAACGTCGCCGGCTGTTCCAGGCTCTAGGCCGGCCGCCGGAATCGTCGTTGTGAGAGGCAAGCGGCTCTACTCCGCGCGGAGTGCCGTATTGGATCCGCCTCCAGGCAGGTCCAATGAGTCGGGACGGACGGATTCTTCAGATCTGGATGCGGAGAGTGGCGCTCTGGTCGTTCGACTGAGGAACAGATTCAGCAACGCGATGAAAAAACTCCCTCCCACAATCCAATAACTTGTGGAGCGGATGGTTTTCGTGCCTTCGTCGCGCATGTCTTTGGCGACTTCCGCGACGGTTTCCAGCAGGCGGTCCAAGGCCAGACTCACCTGCATGACTTTCGGTCCGCCATTGTCGGCGGCATGGATTTCCGCTTTGCGCCTGAGCTCTGTCGCCTCGCCGGGCGTTCCCGCCTTCCATTCCTGCGACAAGAGATCGACCGTTTTACTGGCGACATGGAAGTATTGGTCCAGGCTTTCACGTACGGCCTGAATGTCTTTTTCTTCGCTGCGTCCGCTGCGGGAGACGCGCAAGCCTGCTGCCGCATACCGATCCACCGCATGTTGAATGCGGGCGCGTTGCGCCGGAAGTGATTCGGTAATGCGCTCGAAGACCGCCTGATTTTCCGCTTCCAGTGAGCGGATGATGGTGTTGCGATAGCGGATGACGTCGGCGGAGATGTGGGCGAGGTCGGCGGCTCCCAACGTGTATTCCGTATACATGATGCGCAGGTCTTGATCGATGCGGCTCAGAGCCTGGCCGCTGATCCATCCCAGTCCCGCGATCAGGAGGCTGATGATCAATTGATTCGGACTGGGAAAGGACAATTTGAAACGCGAGGCAAACGACACGGACGTCCCTTTCGTCGGGCCGGAAACGATGTGCATGGCCCGGGAGGTTCAGGCATTCAGTCTAGCAGATCGCGCATCAAGAAAGAAATCGAGGCCGGTTTTGCGACCAGGCCCATCAATCGAGGATGACGCGCCGCTCGACCAATTGCCCGACTTCGGGGTCATTGGACACGAACACAATGGACCAGGGCTCCTCTTTGGCGCAGAGCCTTCGCAGGAGTGTCAGTCGCACGGTCGGGTCGATATTGTGGAGGCTGCCGTTAAAAATCAGCAATTCCGGCCGGGTCACGATCATCCTGGCGAGAAGAATGCGAAGCACCTGGCTGCGGCTCAAGTTCGCCCCGTTCCCATGCACGACTGTTTCCAGCCCCAGGGGCAGCGCGTCGATCTCCTCCTCCAGTTCCACGAATCGCAGCGCCCAGCTCAAATCGGCAAATTGAATCGATGGACGCTGGAGGGTCACGTTTTCCTCCAGGGTTCCGTCGAAGAGGGTAGGATGAGAATCAAGCATCAGGCCCCGGCAGCGATTCACATAATTGAGTGACGCGTCTCGCAGGTCGATGTCGTTATAACGGATGACGCCGCTGGTGGGATGATAGAGCCCGGCCAGGAGAAGCGCGAGGGACGTTTTGCTTTTGCTCGTGCCCGTGAGCACACTGATCTTTTCGCCCGGCAGCACTTCCAGATTGAAATGATCGAACAGCATCGGTCCCTCAGGACTGGCAAAGGACACGTCTTTGCACGTCAGTCGTACTCCCTGCAGAGTGGGATTCGGCAGCCCGGCTGCGATGGGACCGGAGACCTCCTCTTTCGGCATTTCGAACAGCCTGGAGAGCTCCTGCATGGATGTGGCGACATAGATGGCGGCGTACATGCGCCGGGCGACGATGTCGAGATTGAGCAGCAGGGTGCCGACAATGACCTCCGCCGCAACGAATTGGCCGAGGGTAATGTCCGCGAGGGAGAGTAGCCATCCGCCGAGGCCGATCATGCTGCTATGGGCGATGGCCTGAAAGATGACCGTACTCTTGTATTGCGCCCCGGTCAGAATATCCGATCGGGTCTTCCTCGCCATGACATAGGCCTGCACGAGCGCATCGGTCTTCTTGAGCAGAAGCGGCAGGCTGTCGGTAGATTTGAAATGGAGCCGGTTGATGCCGATGTCCTGCAACCAGTGAAACGTCTGGTAGTGAAGGTTGGAGACTTGTTGAGTAATCCGGAGTCCTCCGCGGCCAAAAAAGGTCAGAAGAAAAGCAAAGCCGGTGATCAGGAAGATGTTATAGCCGAGGAAGTAGGGATGGTACATGATCAGAATCGTCATGCCGATCATGCCGGACACGAACACGTTGATGATGTCGACCAGCATGGCGACCAGCGCGCGGGGCAACAGCTCTGCTTCGATGAAGGTGTTGGTATGTTGCGGAAGGAAGACGTTCTCCCGGAACCGGGGCAGGGCTTCGGTAAAGGCGACAGCCAGCCTGGTATAGATCCGCTGCACCAGGATTTCCACCGCGCGTCCCTGCAAGACCCGGAATGCCCCCATCAACAACAACGCGCCTAACATGATGGCGACCAGCGTCACAATCATGATCGGTTGAATGGCGAAGGCGAAGGTGTTCACGAGCTCTTGCACGGTGAGCGGCACGATCAGCGCAAACAGACCGATCACGACTGCATAAGAGGCAATGATGGCCAGAATGCGCCGCTCGAGTCCGACCAGGAGGTTGAGGCGCGAAAGAATCGTCCAGGCTGAAGGTGTGGTGATCGTTGATTCGGTAGCGATGTGGTTCACGCGATGGCTCGTGTCGACCGATGGTGGGGCGCAGTGTGGGCGAATGCCGCATCTCTGTCAAGAACGGGAAACAAGGTGGTCGGCGAGTGGGGAGGAAGCGAGCGCCCGAGGCCGGCAGCCTAGGTGACGGTGTGGCAAGCCGTTAGTTCAGCATGATCCGGCGGTCGACATGCGGGGTGAGATTCGGATCGTTCGAGACGAAAATCACCGACCAGGGTTCTTCTTTGCTACATAGGCGGCGGAGAATCGTCTCGCGCATTGCGGGATGCATGTTGTGAAGAATGCCTTCGAAAATGAGGAGCTGCGGGCGTCCTAGAATCGCTCGCGCCACCAGGATGCGCACGATGTGCGTAGGGGCGAAGATTTTACCCGCAGACCGCACATGCGTTTTCAAGCCATGGGGGAGGGCGTCGACTTCTTCTTCCAGTTCGGTGAAGCGGAGGGCCCACCGCACGTCGCTATAGGGAATGTAGTCCCGCCCGAGCAGAATGTTTTCTTCCAGTGTCCCCTCAAACAACGACAGTTGCGAATCCAGGATGAATCCCCTGAAGCGATTGACGGAATCCAGGTTGAGATGGCGCAGATCGACGCCGTTGTAGCGGATGACGCCGGCCGTCGGTGATTCGAGGCCGCCGAGCACCCGGGCGAGCGCGGTTTTGGCCATCGTCGTATCGGCATAGATCCCGATTTTTTCACCGGGCGTCACTTCCAGGTTGAAGTGCTCAAATACGGGCGGGCCGCCGGCTGGCGCAAACGTGAGGTCTTTGCACGTGACTCGAATGCCGTGCACCGTCGGGTCGGGCAAGGGAATGGACAGCGTGGCGGCGTCCTGATCCTTGGGCAACGAGAAGAGGAAGCTCAATTCGGTCAAGGCGGTGAGAAAATAATAGATATGCCCCATCCGCTTCACGACGCCGTCGAAGCTTGAGAGGATGCCGCTGACCACGACTTCCGCGGCGACGAATTGTCCGAGCGTCAGTTGGCCGATTCCGAGGAGCCAACCAGCCGTTGCGATGAGACCGCTATGGACGATGGCCTGCCATCCGAGTGATCCCAGATATTGCCGGATGAGAATGCCGAAGCGGGTTCTACGCACCCCGACATAGGTGTCCAGGAGTTGATCCGTCTTCTTGATCAGCAGCGCCTGGCTATCGGTGGACTTGAAATGGAGCAGGTTGTACGCAATTTCCTGAAACCAGTGCAGGGTGTCGTATTTGGCGTGGGACATGTCCATGTCGGCCTTCAACCCGCCATGGCTCATGAGAAAGAACACCACGTTGAACCCGACCAGCAAGATGGCGTTAAACAACAGGAAGTACGGGTGGTAGAACACGAGGATGGTCATACCGACCGCCCCGCCGACGATGACGTTGATCAAGTCGACCAGCAGCACCGATACGGCCCGCTGCATGAGAATGGTTTCGACGAAGTAATTGGCGAATCGAGGCTTGAAGCCCTGATAGCGCAAATGCGGCAATTGTTGCGCCATGGCAATGGCCACCCGGGCGAAGATGCGCCGCTCCAGGACTTCCACCGCATAATATTGGAGGGCCCGGAAGGCGCCGACGAAGAGCAGGCCCGCCACCATGACCGCGGCCAGTGTGACAATGGTGATGGGCTGGAGCGCGAAGGCGAACGTGTTGACGAGTTCCTGAACCGTGAGAGGAACGATCAGCGAGAAAAGCCCGATGGCGATGGAATAGGAAACGATGAGACCGAGGATGCGCCGTTCGAGACGAAACAGAAGGCCCAGATGGCCGACGACCGCTTGAAACAAATTGCTCTGGTTGTCGGAATGATCCTGGGACATCCTGCTACCCCTGCCGCGCCTCATCACCCCATCGGCCGCGTTGCGGGGATGGCCGGATGATGATTGTTGCGGCGGCCTGTCCGCGCAGGCCTACACCAGCTAAAACCTATCAGAGCGCACCGTAAAATACTACTATTTGGACAAGCTCGCACCGACCCGGTAATTGACCGGAACGGCCGAGGGCTGGCTCCTGGCCCACGATCCCGTCGCCCATTGATAGAGGGCGAGAGCCTTCTGGTAATCCGCCTTGGCCCGGACGAGTTGCATCTCCGAATCGACGGAATTCCGCTCCCGCAGGTTCACAAACAGCACGCTCGTCGCGCCCAGGCTGAACCGGAAACGTTCGCCTTCTTCCAAGGTCTTGGCCATGCGAAGCGATTCCGCCGCCGCTGCGACCCGTTCCTTCGCCCGTTCGATGGCCGACACGGCATTGTCGACATCCACGACCACTTGCTGTTCCCGGTATTTCTGCACCAGCACCAGGCGATCGGCTTGCGCCTGGGCCTCCATCACTTCACCCCGGCTTCTCCGTTGAAGGATCG
>CAADGJ010000221.1 GCA_900696505.1 uncultured Nitrosospira sp. | reverse complement strand
GGAGGGCAGCCTGGAACTGCCAGCCTGGCGACGATTGAGGCGCGAGCGAGTTTCACGACGCTCGGCGGCCAGTCGCGTGAAGTGCGCGTGCGTACGATCCGGGCAAATCCGCGCGCGGTCGGTGCGATGGCGCTCTCATGACACCCGCCACACTCTCTGATTCACAACAGACGAAGCCGATCAGGGCGAGATGGTGTCTCAACACCAGGGGGGTCAGCCTTATCGAGCTTCTCATCGCGCTGGCGATCAGCAGCGTGGCGATAGCGGCGGCAATTCAAACCTCTGCCGCCTATGGCTCTCGCCTGAGCTCCCAGCACGCTACCATGACGGCCAATCAAGAACTGCGACTAGGGCTGGATGTGTTGTGTAGCGAACTGCGCTTGGCCGGTGGCGGATTATTGAGCGGAGACACTGTCTTTTCAAAGATGGAGGTGGACGAAGTCGAATTTTTTGCCAATTTGAACGGATCGTCAACCATCCTGACGCAGATAGTAGAAGTCGGCCGGCAGGACCTGCCGGTAGAAGACGGCGCCGATTGGCCGAAAGGCAAGCAGCTGCTTCTGTGTACCGCGGCGCATTGTGTCTGGAATCGTCTGGCTGCCGATGGCCGAAAGCAAACGCTGACGCTCATGACGCCGACTTTCGAACAGTATCAGCCGAAAACCGCCATCTTTTTGCTGAACCGTGTGCGGTACTACCTAAAGCGTGCTGAAGGAACACATCGGCTGATGCGAGAAGTGGATGGCGTGGCAAGTACGTTGTTGAGCGACTTGAGCGGAATGCAGCTGCAGTATTTCAACAAAAGCGGAGGTATAGCCAATGACGCGCGGGATGTGGTGCGCGTTCGAGTAACGATACAGGGGGCTCGGCAAGGAATGAACCTGTCGCGAGATATCGCGATACGAATGTGACTAATGTAACTAAAGGGGACCGGGGATATGAATAGGAGCGGAGAACGATCAGCAAAGAGAAGGCAGGGGGATGAACGGGGAATGGCATTGTTAGCAGTGCTGATGGTGGTGTTTCTCCTCACCCTCTTGGGGATGACATCCATGCAGTTGGCGGGGCAGGAAGTCGTTGGTGCCAGTGCATTGCAGGAAGAGCGGGTCGCGCATCACGCTGCTGAGGCGGCTGTGGATGTGGTGATGGGGTGGTTTCATGATCCGACACTTCGTCCGCAGGAAATCGGGACGACCTGGTTTAGCAAACGACTGGTCAATGCACAGGGAGATCCTTCATATGTTGACGCGCAGGGGCATGGACAGTTCATCGGAACGAGCACGGCCCCTGACGTAGTGTTCGATGCAGCCAACATCCAGCACGACCGACTCCTGAATGATCCGCAGACAGGCTGGTTCAAATCGCTCAAGGGTCTCGCGAAAATTCTCAAATTACGAGTCTATGGAGCGACGAGACCGGGTTTGCTCTGCACGGTCGAAGTGACGGCTGGGGCCGGCCCTGCCTCCCGTGTGACAAAAACGTTGAGCTTGGAATTCGGGGCCTACGCCGTTCCTGCTCTTCATGCGCCCCTGCAAAGTGGCACCCTTGGCAGCGAGGCGGTGCAATCCCGTTCCGGTTCGGTTTTTACGCATTGGGGTGAAATGGTGGTGCGCGGACGAGCCTATCTCCCCCGCCCGGAAGACGTTCCAGTCAAGAGTGCACTGGCTCCTGTGAGTGGACAAGTCTATGACGAAATGAGTCATCGGGAAGATCGCTGGTTGACGATCCGGCTGGGGGGCGATGCTTTTTTTGCCCAGCTTCCGGCCGAAGCTTGGTCCGGCGTGCCATTGAATGTGCATGCGCATCAAGAGCCGGTCCCCGGCATTAAGGTGGATCAGTGGGAGTATGCGACCTTGAAGCGAATGGCGATGCAGTTTGGCCAGGTGTACGGGATCGATCGAGAGGGATTATTGTATGCGGGCGGTGTCATTCAGGCCGGCATGGGGCGTCCTGCATCCGAGGTGTTTGCTTCAAAGGGACCGGGCGATCATCGTGGACTCGTGTTTGTAGACACCCTTGATGGGATGCCGCCTCGCTTCGATAACTTGGGCACGATCGTGCTCGATCAGGACTATGCCGAGGGTATCTTTATTGTGAATGCGCATGTGCTGTGGAAGGCTGGCCGTTCGGGGAGGGCCTTGCCGGCACTAAGCCCGCCGCCCGAGGGGCAGCAGTCGCGTGGGGCACGGGTTCCGGTGCAGCTCTCGGGCATTCATCTTCAAGGCGTGTTGTATGCCGCAGGTGATGTGCGATTTGCCGGGCATCTCAAAGTCTATGGTGGGGTGGCGGCGCAAGGAGCGATTATGGAAGCGGCCAATGGGTCTGGAATGCTGGAGGTTTGGTACAACCACGATCTTCGTGAAGGGTTTGTCCAGGGGTTGCCGGTGGTATTTGCCGCACCCGGTAGTTGGCAGACTAAACTGTGAGAGGATGAGCGCCCTCTCGCAATCAGATCATCACCCCATGTTTAAATCAGTTGAAAAGGATAGGGCCATGATTCGTGCAAGTTCCCCTGCGTGTTTGTCAAACGGACTCACATTAGGAAAACCACGGCCAACTCGTAGCCGTCCATCCGGACTATATGAGCCACTCGTTCACCAGGGATTTCTCCGACAGGAGGAACTGGCGCTGGCCTTCTCGGAAGCGTTGAGAAGAAGGCTGGATGTGACCACGCTACTCATGGACCGGTACAGAATTCCCAAACCGGCGATTGGCGCAGTCCTTGCGGAATTCTATGAATGCCAGTTTCTCGCCTATGATGAGCAGACTATCGTGGAGCCGGAGTTATTGAAAAACCTGAGCATTGACTATCTGAGAATGAATCATTGGGTTCCCCTCAAACGTCAAGCACAGGGGGTGGAGGTTTTGATCGATGATCCACACAACCCTGACAAGCTTCTCGATGTGCGGCGCGCCTTTCCAGGGCAGTCTGTCCTATACCGCGTTGGTCTGCGGGCCGATATCGAGCGCCTGTTGAGTGATGCGTGCGGGCGTGAGGTCGGGGATCCCATCACGGATATTCTTGGCGAGTTGGTGAGCGAAGCGCAGTTAGAAGAACAGCAAAATGCCACGATAGCAGCGATCACCGAAAATGATTCGGCCATCGTTCG
Source organism: uncultured Nitrosospira sp. (assembly GCA_900696505.1). Classification (GTDB taxonomy): domain Bacteria; phylum Nitrospirota; class Nitrospiria; order Nitrospirales; family Nitrospiraceae; genus Nitrospira_A. Next base: position 1,373 of record CAADGJ010000221.1, on the reverse strand, counting down.
TCTCGCCAATCAGATCATCGCCGAGGCCTATCGGCGAGGTGCATCGGATATTCATATCGAGCCCTATGCCGACCGCAAAGAAACGGCCGTGCGTTTCCGGGTCGATGGGACCTGCTTTACCTACATGAAGATTCCTGCCGCGTATCGTCGGGCGATTGTATCTCGCGTGAAGATCATGGCCAGCCTGGATATTGCCGAACGGCGGAAGCCTCAGGATGGAAAAATCCGCTTCAAATTGACGACCGGCCAGGAGATTGAATTGCGTGTCGCGACCCTTCCCACTGCAGGATTTAATGAAGATGTCGTGCTTCGCCTGCTGAGCGCTAATGGCCCCAGGCGACTCGAAGAGTTTGAGTTCAGCGTTGAGACGCGCCGCGTAGTCGAGCAGTTGGCGCAAAAACCACATGGCATCGTGTTGTGCGCCGGCCCGACCGGATCCGGAAAAACGACGACATTGCACGCCATTCTGGCATCTATCAATACGGACGAACGAAAGATCTGGACGGCCGAAGACCCGATAGAGATTACGCAAGACGGCCTGCGACAGGTGCAGGTGCATCCGAAGATCGGCCTGACGTTTGCCACCACCATGAGGGCCTTTTTGCGAGCCGATCCCGATGTCATTATGATCGGTGAAATGCGCGACAAGGAAACGGCGGATATTGCCATTGAAGCCTCGTTAACGGGTCATCTGGTGTTCAGCACCATCCATACGAATAGCGCCGTAGAAACAGTCGTGCGGTTGCTCGATATGGGCTGTGATCCATTCAACTTTTCTGATGCCATGCTCGGTGTCCTTGCTATGCGGTTGTGTAAGCGAATTTGTTCGCACTGTCGGGAGCCCTACCATCCGACTCGCAGCGAATATGATGAATTGGTGCACGCGTTCGGAGAGAGGGACTGGGCATCCCGGCAAGCCGCGCATGATGACACGTTCACGTTGTTTCGCGGACGAGGGTGCGAGGTGTGCCATCACAGCGGGTACCGCGGGCGAGTGCCAATTCATGAGTTAATGGTAGTTTCCGACGGCATGAAAGCGCTCATTCAAGGACGGGGTCGCACCGGAGAATTGCTGGCACTCGCAAAAAGTGAAGGTATGCAGACACTCGTTCAGGATGGCATCGGGAAGGTCCTCCAAGGCCTCACGACATATCAGCAGGTGCGCGCAGTGGCTATTAAGTAGCGTTGTTGTCCGTAGTTGTTGATGAATCTGCCTCAAAGCAGGTCCACTCGCAGAAAGATGGTGTCAGTTCGTTCGGCCTGCGATCAGGAATGTAATTCCCTTTTCTTCCAAGTTTGTAGTCCCTTGTCCCGGGCTCATCACGCCTCCCTTCACCTGCTGTTGACCCTCCCCGATGGGCAAAGATCGCCAT
>CAADGJ010000220.1 GCA_900696505.1 uncultured Nitrosospira sp. | reverse complement strand
CGCCATGCGACGCAGCAAGGAGAAGACTCAGGCGGATATTCCGACGGCGCTTTTGATCGCGCCATACAACTGTTCTGCAGCCGCTTCCTTCGTCAGCAGCTGGCGAGCGCCGGCCTTTAACATGGCAGACTGGTTGTCCGCGCTCGCATTGACAGAGAGTCCGATGACGGCGACGGCGGGGTGCCGCATAGTGATCCGTCCGGAGGCTTCGATGCCATTCATCTTCGGCATGTTGATATCCATCACGACGACCGACGGCTCAAGCCGATCGACTAGCGCAACAGCCTCCTCGCCGTTTCCCGCTTCCCCGATCAGCTCGATGTCCGAGTATCCTTCCAATACGGCCCGCAACCCCTGTCGAATCATGACATGGTCATCAACGAGCAAGACGCGAATGGGTCTCGTCCCCATCGGGTTCGGTTGTACGGCCGGCGTGCCAGCGGGAACCTCCTTCTCATCGCCCACGCGCTCCGCCCCCGCCGCCCGAGATGTCAGCGGCAGCCTCAGTGTCGCCGTGGTCCCCTGACCGGGCGCGGAGGCGATCGCAAAACTTCCGCCCAATGTCCGCATGCGTTCTTTGATACTGAACAGTCCGAACTTTGATGAGCTGCCGCCGACCGCCAGATCTGCGGAGGTGGCCGCAGCACTATCAAATCCTTTTCCTCGATCCCGCACGTGAATCATGAGCGCGCCCTGTCCATGCACGAGCGCCACTTCCGCCAGCCCTGTCCCGGCATACTTATGCGCGTTCATCAATAATTCACGAACGGATTGAAACAGCAAGATCGTGCAGTCTTCCGGGAGCGCTAAATCTTCCTCGTCCGGCAGTTTCACCGTCACCTTCATGCCATACCGCTTCATATAGTCGGCCAGCCACCGCAACCCTGCTAACAGTCCATGCTCGCGTAATACCGGCGGACACAATTCTGCGACCAGCGTATGGGTGTAGGTCAACGCCTCGGAGAGCATGCCGTAGACGTCGCGGATCACCTCCATGCACTCCGGATCCACCCCGGTTTGCATCATCCCGCGCCCCAGCTGTAATTTCCCGAAGACCAGCATCTGTTGCAGATGGTCGTGCAGCTCGCCGGCCAGGCGCTTGCGCTCACGCTGCTCGGTCAGGTTCAATTCTGACGCCAGCGCACGGAGGTCCGCCTGCGACCGCACGAGATCACGCGTTCGTTCGTCAACCCGCTTCTCCAGGTCGGCCGCAGCCGCCTGCAACCGCTCCCCGCTCTCGCGCAAGGCGGCTTCCACCATCCGGAGTCTCGTCGAATCATAGTAGTAGCAAATCACTCCGTGCCGGCCATCAGGCAGGGTGAGCCGATGCAGTTCCCATTCGTAGCCTTCGGTTTGCTGGAGGTCGGCGCGCGGATTGATGAAGTCGCGCGAACGATACGGGGTGCCCGTCTCCAACGTGTGACGGAACTGTTTGATAATGTCAGCCGCCACAGCGTCGGGCCACAAAATGCGCATCGCCTCGCCGAAGTCGCGGCCGATGACAGGCCGTACGTTACAGAAGGCGCCCTTTTGCCCAGCTTCGTTCATATGCGCAATGCGGAACTCGGCATCGACGACGTAGATGCCGAACGGTGACCGCTCCACCAATTCACGGAATCGCGTGTCGCTTTGGCGCAGAGCCTGCTCCGCCGTTCGCAGGTCCTCCTCGGTTCGTTTGTGTTCGGTGATGTCGGTGTTCGTACCGAACCACCGGACGATGCGGCCTTGATCGTCGCGAATCGGGACGGCACGGGTGAGATACCACCGATATTGGCCATCCTTTCCGCGCAGCAGGCAGGTCTCCTCCCACGGCTCTCCTGTCTCAAGAGACCGGCGCCTGCTGGAGAGCACGCGTGCACGATGGTCAGGATGGTGGGCCTGGTCCCAGGCCTCACCGTGCATCGTCTCGATCGTCATGCCCGTATAGTCATACCATCGCTGATTGAACCAGTAGACGTTACCGGTGTCGTCCATCATCCAGGCCAGCTGCGACATCTGGTCGACCAGGGCGCGAAACAGTTCTTCGCTTTCCTTGAGCGCGGTACGCTGGCGTTTCTGTTCCGTGATGTCCCGCGCGATCTGAGAGGATCCGATGATCTGCCCCTTGGAATCTCTGATGGGGGAAATCGTCAAAGAAAGGTCTACCCGCCGGCCGTCTTTCGTCAGCCTGACCGTTTCGTAGTGCTGGATGGATTCCCCGCATGAAATGCGCGCGAGGATGTCGTTCTCCTCGGCATGGAGCTCGACCGGAATGAGCCGGTGCGCCGTGTGATCGATCATTTCCGATGCGGAGTACCCGAACATCCGTTCAGCCGCGGCGTTCCAGCTCGTGATCACGCCTTCCGGCGTCTTGCTGACAATCGCATCGAACGACGAGCCAACCACAGCCGCGAAGTGCGCCGCAATTTCCTGGGCCCGCTTACGCTCGGTAATATCCTGCATGGCGCCGACCGCACGCTTCGCCGAGCCGCGCACGTCGCGGACGATATACCCATGATCCAGGACCCACGCATAGGTTCCATCCCGCTTCAGGAAGCGATACTCATCCGCCCAATGCGTCACCGACGGGGTGCCGATGGCCTCGTGAAACGCCCCACCCACACGTTCACGGTCGTCCGGATGAACCCGGTCTACCCACCATTGCGCAGGTTGTGGCTGTTCGACGACCTCACTCCAACCGAACAAATCAGCGCCGGCCTGATTCCACACCTGACTGTCGGTTTCAATGTTCCACACCCAGACGGCATCCCGCGTCGCGGTTAATGCCAGCCGGTACCGTTCCTCCTCATCCCGCAACTGCGCTTGCATCCCTCGCTGCTCATCGAGAGCCGTGCGCAAAGCCATGCGTTGCTGAGACAATTCTTGCCGCTGCCGGCTGACTTCGAGATACATCCTGAACTTTCTGCGCCACTGACGCGGATCGATCGGCGTAGGCAGGGAATCCAGTATTCCCGCGTCATTCGCGGGAATCGTCAGCTGTTCATCGTCACCGGCTTCCGTGATGAGGATGAGCGGCACATGGCGCGTACGTTCCATTCCACGCAGCGTTTCCGCACATTTGAATTCCTCCGTCTGTAACAGCCGCGCGGCCATCACCACGAGCACCACCTCACGTGTCAGCAGCACTTCGGCTGCCTCAGCAGACGAGGCGGCACACAATAGTTCGGCCTCTTCGCCGTGCAAGGCCTCGCGTAACGCGTTCACATGAACGCTGTTCGCATCCACGAACAGAATGACGGGCTTCATCGGCATAGCGGGTACGTCCTCCTGAGTGTCATCTCTCGTTGGGGAGCCTGTGCCATTACCCGTGCGCTGGCCCCCTCTATCGAGACATCCCAGCATGTAGCACCCGGATGGTGGTTGTGGAAAACGGCGCCTCTGCAGAACCACGCAATTCGCCGTTCCACATCAAGGGCATAGCCCCTGGTCGACTGTGCTCAATCTGGACTCAGAAAACGCCTACTCCTTGGTCGAACCTAAGAAAAGTTCGGTAGGCAAAGGGGAGGATGGAGTATACACCGGCTGAAATATGGAAGCGAATTTCCTGCGGTCCGCCCCGCGGTCACCGTACAGAGGGAGAATCAGACGGAGCAGTGCTACGACAAAGCGACGACCACCAGACTGAATCAGGCAGAGGTGACACTCTGGCAGAAGGTGAGCGAGCCGGCCGACGCCGTCATCCATGACCGGCCGGTGCGGTGCCGGCAGTCGGGAGAGCGTGCCCTCTAGTTCCTGGAGCCTGCCCCGG
>CAADGJ010000219.1 GCA_900696505.1 uncultured Nitrosospira sp. | reverse complement strand
ACGTCTTTAGAGGGCCCCACTCGGGTTCGGTCCCGGGTGACAGAGTCTCGCCTCGCACATTTTCACATACGCAGCAGATGGGGATAAACTTCTTCATCTCTGTCTTCATAACCCACCCCTCTCTTCTCGTCGGAATGAACTGCAAACGGTCAACTAGTGTCGCACTGTAGAAAATATTCGCCCCGCAGGCTACTAGGTGCTCCCCTAGTTCTCACCCCTCGTCATGTGAAGGGGGTGAGGAGTGGCCCTGTCTCAACGCTCAAGTTGTACTTTACCTTCGAGGCCGGGCAGAACCGCGTCGAAGAAGGCGTTTTGGAAGAGTGTCAGCACCAGTTCCCAGGTGCTCGCTTGGGGGTTCTCCACCGTTCCGGACAAGTCAGTTTTCGTGGCGACTTCATCCCGCGGGGTGTTTTTAAGAATTTCAGCTAACGCATTGATGGTCTTTTCATAAAGCTGGTTGAGAATCCCCTTATCCCGGTCCTGTCGCGGATCGTAGGCCGTCACATCCTTAAACAGGGGTTTTAAGTATCCCTTGACGGTGCCGTTCTTGACGCTCACCTCGCTGAACAACGAAAACAGGCCGGCCGCGGCATCCAGACCCCCGTAGGCGCGCAACAATTGATTGAGAGATTTCACCTGCGTTTTGACGATCTTCACAGAAAGGTCAAAGTCCGGGGATTCGACTTCCGGCCTGAACGCCCCGGTAATCTTGGTCGCGCCGGTCCCCATTAACATGCCCTTGAGCTGCACACGCGCCGTGCCTTCGGAGAGCTGGTTGCTCCAGTTCTCAAGCTCCAGCTCCGTCCCGCTGATGAAGAGGCGATAGGAAGGATTCGTCGCCTGGTTTACAAACCCGAACTCACTGCGTTCGACTTTCCCCTGGTCTATCCGAAGCAGGAGCGTCGGATGGTTGGCAGCTTTGGCCGCCGTCCGGCTCACCTGTTGTGCCGTACGTTGCTCGCGCTGCTTTGTCCGGGCTGCATGAACAAAGTCCGCCTTCACATCATGAAGGTTCAGCGAAGCGAGCCGCAGTTCTTGCGCCGCAGGGGCAAATTCCACATGCCCGCTAGTCGTCAATGAGCCTTGGGTGAGGTGGATTTGGCGTTGTGCGGTGAGGGGGAGCAGGTCGGCCAGGTTGATGTCCTGCAGCGTGATGTCCACATCGATGCCCATCGACGGTTCGGCAAAAAAGTCCGCATGCCCATCGACTTTCATGTGGCCTCCACCGGCCACCATCGCTTCGACCTGCACCCGCGAGGGGTACTGTAACGGTTTCGACCTCACGTTTCGAATGTTCTCCGCCAGGACTTGAATGTTCGTCAGGCGTATGGGATTGGACGTCGCGTTCTCTCGATAGGTCACGTCGCCGTCCTTGATACTGAGTTCATTGATTTGTAGCGGGTAGACGGCGAAGAGGGCCTCCTGCCAACTTTTCTTTTGAGCCGGCGCGTCCTGCAGTTCTTGAGCCGCTTGGGGTCGGGTGAAGTGAATGAGAGGACGGTCAATGATGTGATCGCTGACCAGGCGGCCGGATAGCAGCCCCTGCCACTGGATGCTGGCATGCCATTCCGCGATGTGTGCGAGTGGTGGATCCGGATGGGCCTCCTGGATAACGGTTACGTTTTCCAAGTCCACAGACAGGCCAATAGGATGAAAGTCGAGCGTACCGATATGGAAGGTGTAGCCCGCGATACGGCCGTTCAACTGACGTTCGGCATAGACCCGCAAGGGTTCATCGACAAACCATAACCCTATTCCACCCAGGAGAATCACGGCCGCACAGGCAGCCATGACCCAGCGCCACATGCCGCGATGGTGTTTCTTGACAGACGATGCGGCATGCAGACTCTCACCCGTGTAGGTCGTCTGTCGGCTATCGATCCGAATGCTCATAACCGTCTGACCCGCTGAATAACGACACCTACCTCAAGAAACCCCCGACCTGTCGGGCGGAATAACACGACATGGACATTGCGCTCGGATCGTAATGCCGGTGTGCCTGTTCGGCTACTGGGTATGCCCCTGGTTTCGAGAAAGGGGTAGGGAGATTCGGCTTTCTTTTTCGGCTCTAGGGTAATTCCGAGTTATGTGCGGCAGACTGAGGGTGGCACTGTAACTGCGGGCGTAAGCAGGTGAGGATAGCGCTACTTTCTAGTCAGCCGAATTGAAGCGTCAGGTCATTACGATTGGCATCTCGCTAGACCCTGCCATTACGAACGATCATTTCACGTCGAGAGGGGCCCGCAAGATGGCACACACATGGAAGACGCTGCTGCAACCGCAATCCTTGTGGAAACTGCTTCAGGAAGCTTTCACGGCCTGGAGTAATGACAAGATTCCGCGGCACGGGGCCGCGTTGGCCTACTATACCGTGTTGTCGCTGGTGCCTCTCCTGATCGTGATGATCTCCCTCATCGGACTGATATTCGGGCGGGAAGCGGCGCAGAAACACATTTTGGATCAGACCACCAATCTGATGGGGCCGCAAAGCGGGGACGCGGTCAAGCAAATGATCGAGCATGCCACGCAGCCTACCACGGGAACGATCGCCATGCTGGTCGGCGTAGCTACGTTGCTGTTGGGCGCGTCAGGAGTATTCGCCCAACTCCAGGACTCGCTGAATACGATCTGGAGAGTGGAGCCGAAAGAGGGGCGCGGCTTGTGGGGACTCATTCGCGATCGATTTATCTCGATCAGCGCGGTGCTGGGTACGGGATTCCTGCTGCTCGTGTCCCTAGTTCTCAGTGCGGCATTGGCGGCCTTCGGGAAATGGTATAGCGGGTGGCTTCCGGCGCCTGAGGTGGTGCTCCAACTCCTGGAAATCGTGATTTCGTTGCTGGTGATTGCGGGACTCTTTGCCTTGATGTTCAAGGTGCTTCCCGATGCCCGCATCGCGTGGAACGATGTGTGGGTGGGAGCTCTGCTGACGGCGTTCCTGTTTACGATCGGTAAATTCGCCATTGGCCTGTATCTGGGAAAAAGCGATGTGGGGTCCGCCTATGGGTCGGCGGGATCACTCGTCATCATGTTGGTGTGGGTGTACTACTCCGCGCAGATCGTCCTGTTCGGAGCAGAATTCACGCAGGTCTATGCCAATGAGCTCGGGAGCCGGATCGTCCCGACGGAGAATGCCGTCCCGGCCGATGAGCCAAGGGCCGGACGCATGCGCCCAGCACCGACACAGCCAAGACTGCAGCCGGCATCCGGTCGGCAAGCACAGGCTGCCTCAGCTCAGCGTCAGCCTGTAGAGCGCCTCCCTTGGTGGGGAACAGTCCTGCTGTTATGGGTGGCAGTAACCCGCTTCCCACGGCGTTCGGAATGAACAATGGAACAGGGACCGAGATGGAATAGAGGAGCGGCCAGAACCGCGTGAACGATTGAGGTGAACGGTTGAGAGGGCAGGCATCGAACGACGATATGAAGAGAGGAACAACACGTATGGCTGGAAAGCAGGATATGAAGACGAATCAGGGGCATGGTGGAGAAACGCATCAGCAGGCAGGGGGACCCAAAGAGCCGGTGTTGACGACCGACCAGGGCATTCCCATTTCCGACAATCAAAACAGCCTCAAGAGCGGTGCGCGAGGCCCCACGCTGCTGGAAGATTTCGTGCTGCGGGAAAAAATCTTCCATTTCGATCATGAGCGGATACCGGAGCGCATTGTGCACGCGCGGGGATCGGCCGCACATGGATTCTTTGAAGTGTACGAATCGCTTTCATCATTGACGAGCGCCGATCTGTTTCAACGCAAAGGCGAACGGACGCCTGTCTTCGTGCGGTTTTCAACCGTCGTCGGCGGCGCCGGCTCCGTCGATACTCCCCGTGATGTGCGCGGTTTTGCCGTCAAGTTCTACACCAAGACGGGGAATTGGGACCTGGTCGGCAATAATATTCCTGTCTTTTTTATACAAGATGCCATGAAGTTTCCCGACCTCGTCCACGCGGTCAAGATGGAGGCAGACAGCGGTTTTCCGCAGGCGGCCAGCGCGCACGATACCTTTTGGGATTGGGCGTCGCTCATGCCGGAAAGCACGCATATGTTGATGTGGGCCATGTCCGACCGGACTCTTCCGCGATCATTTCGTATGATGGAGGGCTTTGGCGTTCATACTTTCAAGTTGGTCAATGACAAAGGCAAAGAGACGTTCGTGAAGTTTCACTGGAAACCGAAACTCGGCCTGCAATCGACAGTCTGGGAAGAAACGCTGAAGTTGCAGGCGGCCGATAACGATTACCACCGGCGTGATTTGCGGGAGGCCATCGATGCGGGGAATTTTCCGGAGTGGGAATTGGGCATCCAGACGTTCGATCAGGCGT
>CAADGJ010000218.1 GCA_900696505.1 uncultured Nitrosospira sp. | reverse complement strand
TAAACAGATGACCTACTAGAGGCGTGAATTGTATGAAGGCTCCTGTGTTGGTGACCGGCGGTGCCGGTTGTATCGGGATTCAGGTCTGTCGCGAGTTGGACCGGCGCGGTATCGAGGTCCATCTGTTGGACTTGGGCGAACAGATTGCCCGTGTTCGAAAAGCGCTGCCGCAAAAAGCGAAAATATTTTACGGTTCGATTCTGGATATCTCGTCGATTCGCGAAGCGATGGACGGGTGCGGAGCGGTCATTCACCTGGCCGCACTGCTTGGTGTGCGGCGGACAGAGGTCAATCGCCTGCGCTGCCTTGAAATCAACGTGGACGGCACTAAGCGGGTGCTGGATTGTGCGATCCAACACCGGATCAAACGGCTTGTCTTCGCCTCCTCGTCGGAAGTCTATGGCGAGCCGATCGAAAATCCAATCACCGAAGAGACGATTACGCAGGGGAAGACCGTGTATGCGGTGAGCAAGCTTGCCGGTGAAGAGCTCTGTATCGGATATGCGCAACGATATCCTGAATTTGAACCGGTCATTCTGCGCTTCTTCAATGCCTATGGTCCGTATCAGGCCGCGCAGTTCGTCTTGCCGAAGTTTATTCAGAATGCCATGACCGGGAAACCGATCGTGATCAACGGCAGCGGTGATCAAATCCGTTCCTATTGTTACGCTGAAGACACCGCGCGGGGCGTAGTGGAAGCGTTGCTCAGACCTGAAGCCGTCGGCCAGGTGATTAATCTCGGGAACAGCGATCGGCCCATCTCCTTAAAACAATTGGCTGATCTGGTGATCAAGGCGAGCGGAAATTCCTCGGTCGAGATTAAATATGCCGCCGACTTTCAAGGGACCGACCGCCACGCAAGTCGTGAGATTCATCGCCGCTACTGTTCCGGAGAAAAGGCCAAACAGTTACTGGGGTTTGAATCGCGTGTCTCGTTGGAAGAGGGCATCCGCCGCATCATCGAGATGAACAGCATTTTCGAAAAGTGGGAAAGCACGGAATTGCCGTATCTCATTGATGAAATGACGTAACCGGTTGAGCCCTTCGCCTGTCTGCATGACTCACGGTCACTGGAAAACCACTCTCAAACACGTTGCTGCCCGCGCCCGGTTGCTTCCCGCTGCTCGCTCTCTGCACTACCAGATGCGACGGATGTTCGACCGCGCTTTTCGCGAGGAGGAAGTCCGCCGTGAGCAGGAATTCCTGCAATTCGAGGAGGAGCATGGTGTGGCATTTCGCCGGTCCGCTCCCGCGGTCTCGCAGGCACGGCAACGGGTACTCATCGTCAGCTCCGGCTCTCTGGGATTGCTGAGCGAGATTGCGTTGACGAAAGCCATCGAGGCCGCCGGGTATCGACCGATGATCTTAGCGGGGTATGATCGGTGGGTCGACAGGTACTATCGAGCCGCCGGCGTGGAGGACGTGTCTTACTGGGAAGAGTGGCACCGACCGGTGTCACGAACCGAGGCGATTGCGGTGCTGGATGGTCTTGGTACCTTCGAGCAGTTCATCCAAGCTGACTATTGCGGCGCCCGAGTGGGCAAGTATGCAGCCTCGACGGGGTTGCGTCACCTGCGTGTCGGCCGTCTGGATCTGTCCATCCCGTCAGTGCGTGAGGCACTCCTCCCATTTCTTCACCATGCCATGTCCTCCGCTCGGGCCGCGAGAGCCATTGTAGACAACGTAAAGCCGGATCTGGTGCTCTCGGTCGATCCCGGGTACACGCCTCGCGGAGAGCTCTTTGACGTATGCCTTGCGGCCGGGATTGACACCATTACGTGGAATGCCGCCCACAAGAATAACAGCCTCATGCTCAAACGCTACCGGCAATCGAATCGCGACGTTCATCCGGCGTCGCTGTCATCTGACACATGGCGCGAATTGAAGGCGCGGCCCTGGACCAACCTCGAGGGCGCGCGACTGCGCCAGGAACTCGTCGACAGTTATCAAAGCGGGGAATGGTACAGCGAGGTCGGGACGCAATTTCATACGGCGAGCCAGGATGCAGCGGAGATTCGTCGCGCGTTGGCACTGGAAGACGACAAAAAGACCGCCGTCATTTTCCCGCATATTTTCTGGGATGGAACGTTTTTTTACGGAACCGATCTCTTCGAGAGTTACGAGGAATGGTTCGTTGAGACCATGAAAGTTGCCTATGCGAACAAGGAGGTGAACTGGGTCGTCAAGATTCATCCGGCGAATCTCGTCAAGAACGCGCGGGATGGCGTCGGAGCAGAGCCCTCCGAACTCGTGGCTATTCGCTCTCTGGGCGCCTCGGTGCCGTCCCATGTGCGGATTATTCAGCCTGACAGCCGCATGAGCACGCTGTCACTGTATCGAGTCATGGATTATTGCGTGACGGTGCGGGGAACCGTCGGTATCGAAGCTGCGAGCTTCGGAATCCCGGTATTCACCGCCGGCACCGGGCGATATGACCGTCGCGGATTTACGATTGATTCCGATACGCGAGCGCAATATCTGGATCGCCTCAGACTGATTCATGAGACGCCTCCGCTCTCAACCGATCAACAAACGCTCGCCGAGCGGTTCGCATACGGGATCTTCCTCGCCCGTCCGTTTAGTCTACGGACGGTGACGATGGAGTTTCAGCGTGATGCCAAGGTGAGTTTGCATTCGACCGTACATGTGCCGAAGGGACAAGATCCGGCGGCAGCGCCGGATCTCCGATTGCTGACCGACTGGATTCGCAGTGGAACGGAAGATTTCCTATCGCCGCTGCCGTAAGGTGTGTCGCCGCTGCAGGGTGGAGTCGCATCCCGAGAGGGTATCGTCATGTGCGGAATAGCAGGAATGGTGGGACGTGGAGCGGCCGACCGTGTACGGGTTATGACGCGGGCGCTGATCCATCGTGGTCCGGATGATGTCGGATACTACGACGACCTCCCGTCGATGGTCAGCCTGGGCATGCATCGGCTCAGCATTCTGGACCTCGAACATGGACACCAGCCCATGGCGAGCCAGGACCGGTCTGTGTGGATCGTCTATAACGGTGAGATTTTTAATTCGCCTGAATTGCGGCGGCGCCTCGAAGAGACACACCATCAATTTGTAACGGCACACTCCGATACGGAAACGCTTCTCCAGCTGTATGCCGACAAGCATGAGGACATGCTGGGGGATTTGAACGGCATGTTTGCGTTTGTGCTGCATGATAAGCGCCGGAATGTGCTGTTCGGGGCGCGCGACCGGATGGGAATCAAACCGTTGTATTATGCCAACACCAAGGCAGGGTTTGTGTTTGCCTCGGAACTCAAAAGTCTGCTCACGGTGCCGACCCTCAGCCGGGATCTCGACCGCACCAGTTTGTTTCACTATCTGACGCTGAGATTTGTTCCCGGCACGTCATCCATGATCGATGGGGTGTCACGCCTTGCGCCGGGGCATTGGTTTCGCTACGAACTCGATACCGGCCGGTTCGAGACGCAACGGTATTGGCGGCCGTCGTTTGTGCCACAGGCAGGTCGACCGATCGGTGAATGGACTGAGCTTGTGCGGACGGAGCTGCGTGCTGCCGTGCAGCGCTGGAGCCTGAGCGACGTGCCGATCGGCTGCTCCCTATCCGGCGGGTTGGATTCGTCGAGCATCGTCGGGTTGTTGGCCGAGAGCGGTCATGGAAAGTTGAAGACCTACTCGCTGGGATTCGAGGGAGCGGCCGAATTGGATGAACTGCCGCTGGCGAAGAAAGTTGCAGAGCGCTGGGGAACTGACCACCACGAACTTATTTTACGTCCCGACGATCTGCTTCGCGATCTCCTGAAGATGGTCTGGTTTCTGGACGAACCTTACGGGGGCGGATTGCCGTCCTGGTATGTGTTTCAGTTTATGCATCGGGATGTCAAAGTCGGCATGACCGGGACGGGCGGCGATGAGCTGTTCGGCGACTATGGGCGGTACATCGGCCTGGAGCGGCGGCTCGTTGGCCGACAGGCGGGAGGCCAGGTTCCTCACAACCCGGCTTGGCTGGATAGCTGCTGGCCTCTGGTCTCATCGTTGATCGATCGCCTTCCGCACGGGATCGGAGGATTGCGGGCGCGAGACCGGTGGCGCCACTGGCCGCACATCAGGCGGGATCCGTTTCGATGGGAGTATGTGCAGGCGTTCTACTATTTGTCTGACTCCATGAAGCGAAACGAGGTCTTGACGGGTAAGGTTGGGGAACCTGACACCACAGATTTTCTCCGACGTCTCTATGAGGACTCCGATGGCGTGCTTCCCCGTGATGGGTTGATGCAGCTGACTTTTCGGACGCAGTTGCCGGAAGAGTTTCTATTCATGACGGATCGGTTTTCCATGGCGCACTCTCTCGAGGCGCGAGTGCCGTTTCTGGATCAGGCATTCGTCGATTTGATGTTGCGGATTCCTGCTGCAATTCGTACCAAGCCTGAAGATCCGAAGTACCTCCTGCGGCAAGCCGTGCGGGACCTGCTGCCAGAAGAATTACTGCACGCCCCGAAAAGGGGTTTTGTCATTCCCACGGCAGAGTGGTTGCGGGGTGCCTTGCGTCCATTGACGGAACGGCTCCTGGCTCCGGCTCGACTGGCCGAACAGGGATTGTTCAGATCGGACGTCTACAGACGCTTTGTCGTTCCGCATTTGCGTGGGCAGGCCGATTATCATCCCCAGATCTGGACGCTCTTGATGTTTCAGTTGTGGCATAGCCTGTATATTGAACAAGGACTCACTGACTGCCCCAGTTTTTCCTGGCAGGAATTGTGTTGAAGCGGTGTTCGCAGTTCGAAGGGTGATCGTTGGGAGCAGGTCGCAGGTGAGATAGGGTGCAAAAGGAGCTGTGCAAAGAAGATGCGTCGCGAGCACATTGAGGAATTAGTCTGTCCGGCCGGACCGCACGGACTGAAGCTGCAACAGGGCGCCGTTGAAGAGCAGGGAGAGATCAAGACCGGCGAACTGGTATGTCCGGAGGATGGGGTGACCGTGCCGATTCGGGGAGGAGTCCCGCGGTTCGTTCCGACCAGCGGGTACTCAGAGAATTTTGG
>CAADGJ010000217.1 GCA_900696505.1 uncultured Nitrosospira sp. | reverse complement strand
GCTCGCGGATCCGTGAAGGTGGATTCCTTGATGCAGGTCGAACGGTATTCTCACGTCATGCACATCGTGTCGCAGGTGACCGGACAATTGGAAAAGGGCAAATCCGTCTACGACGTGACGCGTGCCTGTTTCCCGGCCGGCACCGTGTCCGGCGCGCCGAAGATTCGCGCGATGCAGATCATCGAAGAATTGGAACCGACGAGGCGGGGACCTTACGCCGGAGCCGTCGGCTATTTCGGATTCTCCGGCAATATGGACATGTGCATCAATATCCGGACGGTCGTGATCAAGGGCCGGCAGGCGTACATTCAAGCCGGCGCGGGGATTGTCGCCGATTCGGTTCCTGAACATGAGTATGAAGAGACGTGTAACAAGGCCCGGGCGATGATGAAAGCCATCGAACTCGCCGAGCAGGGACTGGAATAACAGCGTGACCACGCACGCGTGAAACCGCGGAACCGCAAGCAGGCACCATGCTCTTAATGATCGATAATTACGACTCCTTTACCTACAATCTCGTCCAGTATTTCGGCGAGTTGGGTGAAGACGTCGTCGTTTACCGCAACGATAAGATTTCCATCCCGGAGATGGAATCCTTGAAGCCGAGCCGGCTGGTCATTTCGCCGGGCCCCTGCACCCCCAGTGAAGCCGGCGTGTCGGTTGAGGCCATCAAGCACTTCGGCGGCAAGTTGCCATTGCTGGGCGTGTGCCTGGGCCATCAATCCCTTGCCGTCGCGTTCGGCGGGGAGGTGATTCGTGCCGAGCGCCTCATGCATGGAAAAACGTCGCCGGTTCGCCACGACGGGCGGACCTTGTTTCGTGGTCTGCCGAATCCCTTCGAAGCCACGCGGTACCATTCGCTCATCGTGAACCGGAAGAATCTGCCTGATTGTTTCGAGATCAGCGCGGAAACCGCCGAGGGCGAAATCATGGGCATGCGGCACAAGACGCTGGGCATCGAAGGGGTGCAATTCCATCCCGAATCGATTCTCACCACTGCCGGTAAGGAGCTGCTGCGCAACTTCCTCAAGTTATAGCGTGAGGGCCGGTGCGCCGCCTCCCATCGTGTTATACCCATGATCAAAGATGCCATCAACAAACTCGCCGAGCGGGCTGACCTGACGGAGCAGGAAGCTGAGACGGTGATGGGCGAGATCATGGACGGATCCGCCACCTGCGCGCAGATTGCCGCGTACCTCATGGGCCTGCGCATGAAAGGCGAGACGGTTGAAGAGATCGCCGGCTCCGTCCTGGCCATGCGCGCCAGGGCGACGCACATCCGGGTCAAGGATTCACTCGTGCTGGATACGTGTGGCACGGGAGGCGATCGGGCCCACACCTTCAACATATCGACGACGGCGGCCTTCGTGGTCGCGGGAGCGGGAATCACGGTTGCCAAGCATGGCAATCGCTCCGTGTCGTCGAAGTCCGGAAGCGCCGATGTGCTGGCCGCCCTGGGTGTCGCCATTCAGCTGCCGCCTGAACAGGTGGCCGATTGCGTCAACGAGGTGGGCATTGGTTTCCTGTTTGCACCCTTGTACCACAGCGCCATGAAACATTGTGCCCAGCCCCGGCAGGAGCTGGGCATTCGCACGTTGCTGAATATTCTCGGCCCGCTCACCAATCCGGCTGGAGCCCGTCTCCAGGTCGTCGGGGTCTTCGATGCCGGCCTGACCGAGTTGCTGGCCAAGGTGCTGGTGCATCTCGGCGCGCAACATTGTTTTGTGGTGCACGGGATGGACGGCCTGGACGAAATTACCGTGACGGATCGCACCAGAATTTCAGAGGGCAAGGCGGGCGTCGTGTCGAGTTACACGATCGACCCCGCAGAGTTCGGACTCGCGCGCGTCAGGCCGAAGGATCTCGTCGGGGGAAACGCCGAAGACAACGCCGCCATCACGCGGGACATTTTCAGGGGCCGCAAAGGCCCGAAGCGCGATATCGTCTGCCTCAACGCGGCGTCCGCACTCGTCGCGGGGCGCAAGGCGAAGACGTTACAAGAAGGGTTCGAGCTGGCTCAGCGGACGATCGACGCAGGGGCGGCCATGGAAAAGTTGGAACAACTGATCGCATTTACCAAGAAGGCCTCGTGACACCGTGATTCTCGACCGAATTCTCGAACACAAGAAAGCGGAACTTCGTCATAAGAGCAGCCGCGGGTATCTGGCTGACCTGAAAACCAGAATCCGCGACGCAGGTCCGACGCTGGGGTTTGCGGTCACGCTCGACGCGCGACGCACCGCCGACAGGCCGGCGCTCATTGCGGAAGTGAAGAAAGCGTCGCCGAGTCTCGGCCTTTTGCGGCCCGAGTTCGAGCAACGCTTCGAGCCGGTCAAGATTGCCGAAGCGTACCGCGAGCATGGCGCGTCGGCGGTGTCCGTGCTGACGGACAAGGATTTTTTCCAAGGCGACCTGGCGTATTTGGCCGATGTGAAGCGCACAGTGGGCCTTCCCGCGCTGAACAAAGAATTCATGGTGGCGGACATTCAGTTTTACGAGGCTCGGGCCTATGGCGCCGATGCAGTCCTGTTGATTGTGGCCGGTCTGGAAAAACGCCAGTTGATCGACTTTTCGGCATTGGCCAAAGAGCTGTCTCTTGATGTGCTCGTCGAGACGCATCATGAGCGCGAACTCGACACGGTGCTCGAATGGTTGCCGGATGTACGGCTCATCGGGATCAATAACCGCGATCTCAAGACCTTCTCGACAGACCTCGGCGTGACCCTTCGCCTGGCGAAACGGATTCCCGCCGACAAGATGATCGTCAGCGAAAGCGGAATCCACACACGCAAGGATGTTGAGCGGTTGGTCGAAGCCGGCGTCCACGCCATGCTGATCGGCGAATCGTTGATTCGCGCGCAGGATACCGGGGCGAAGATTCGCGAACTGCTGGGTGATCCGCCAACCAAGGAGCAATCATGAGGACGCTGCTGTTGTTCGGTCTGATGGCGATGGGATTGACGGTGGCCGGCTGCGTAAATCAGGAAATTCATGAATACTCTCCCAAGTGGGATTCCTGGATGGGCAGCACGAAAGACGACCGGATCAAAGAGATGGGCATCCCCACGCGCTGTCATTCGTTTAAAGACGGGGGCGAAGTGTGCGAGTGGATGATCCCTCAGCAGGATGGGCGACAGGATTTGATCGGCCTGACTTTCAATCCCAAGGGGCAAGCCTGCCAGTGGTCCTATCGCGGATTTTACGGGATGCAAAAAAGTAAGACGAGTTGTTGACGCATGACCGTGAAGGTAAAAATCTGCGGCTTGACGAACGCGGAGGATGCAGCGGTGGCTGTCGAGGCCGGCGCTGACGCCGTCGGGTTCGTCTTCCACAAGAAGAGTCCTCGCTGTGCGGAAACGGAGGCCGTGAAGGCGATCGTCAAGGAATTGCCTCCCTTCGTCCTGCCGATCGGCGTCTTCGTGAACGAAGAGGCCAAGGTCGTGCGGGACATCATGGATAGCTGTGGTCTGGCCCTGGCGCAACTCCACGGCGACGAGACCGCGGCCTACTGCGAATCCTTGGGACGGCCGGTTCTCAAAGCCATCCGCCTCAGAGATCGTCGATCGTTCCTGGCGTTGGCAGAATTTCAGGGCCGCGCCGGTGTGCGCGGTTTTTTAGTGGATGCCTTTTCTCCCGACGCCTATGGCGGCACGGGGCAGGTGGCCGATTGGTCATTGGCCGCCGAAGCTGCATCGGTTGCGCGCATTCTCCTCGCCGGTGGGCTGACTCCCGACAACGTTATTCAAGCCATCGAGCAGGTTCATCCATATGGCGTCGACGTAAGCAGCGGCGTGGAAGCGAAGCCCGGAAAAAAAGATCATGCAAAAGTCCGGGCGTTTCTGGAAGCCGTGAAGCGGCTCCCGCGATAATAGTTCCCTTCGTTGTGGGCCCGAGGCTGGCGGACGTTTTCATCATCCTGTTATACTTTCACTTTTACGATTAGCTGAAGGAAGACACATGGCGATACCAGATCGACATGGGCGGTTCGGACCCTACGGCGGGCGATATGTGCCTGAAACTCTGATGCCGGCGTTGCTGGAGCTGGAAGCGGCGTATCAGCGCACCCGCAAGGACAAGAGCTTTCAAGCCGAACTGAAACATTATCTCACGGAATATGTCGGACGCCCGACGCCGCTGTATTTTGCTCAGCGCCTGACGAAGCGGCTGGGCGGCGCAAAGATTTATTTGAAGCGGGAAGATCTCTGTCATACCGGTGCCCATAAGATCAACAACGCCATCGGCCAGGCGTTGCTCGCGCGCCGAATGAAGAAGCCGCGGCTCATCGCCGAGACCGGCGCGGGTCAGCATGGAGTGGCGACGGCGACGGTGGCGGCGATGTTCGGGCTCGAATGCGAAATCTACATGGGCACGGAGGACATGCAGCGGCAGGCGTTGAACGTGTTCCGGATGAGGTTGCTCGGTTCAAAAGTCACGGGTGTGGATGCCGGCAGCCGGACCTTAAAAGATGCCATCAGCGAAGCCATGCGGGATTGGACGACCAATGTACGGACCACCCATTATGTGCTCGGCTCCGTCCTCGGTGCGCATCCCTATCCGATGATGATCCGCGATTTTCAAGCCGTGATCGGGCGCGAGGCTCGCAAACAGATTCTGTCCGCGGAAGGACGGCTCCCTGATTGTCTGATCGCCTGCGTCGGGGGCGGTAGCAATGCCATGGGGTTGTTTCACGCCTTTGTGCCGGACAAGAAGGTGAGGATGGTCGGGGTGGAAGCCGCAGGGCTTGGTGTGGAGAGCGGCAAACACGCGGCTCGGTTCGCAGGCGGGCGTCCAGGCGTGCTCCAGGGAACCATGACTTACCTGCTGCAGGACGAGAACGGTCAGGTCAATCTTACCCATTCCGTGTCGGCAGGGTTGGACTATGCGGCGGTGGGACCGGAGCATAGTTATCACAAGAAGACCAACCGGGCGGAATACACATCGGCGACGGACGATGAGGCCTTGGCCGCCTTCGACTTGCTTGCGCGGGAAGAGGGGATCATGCCGGCACTGGAAAGCGCCCACGCCATCGCCGAGGTAGTGAAGTGCGCGCCCCGCATGAAAAAGAATCAGATCATCGTGGTGAATCTGTCGGGACGTGGCGATAAGGACGTGCAGCAGGTGGCCCGAATCAAAGGCGTGACCCTCTAGCAGGAGGTTGAAAACGGCCTCCAGCTTTGTTCTCGCGGCGTGCAAAGGTTTGACGTACTACAGGAGTACGCCTCACCTCCGCGCTTGCTGCGGCCGCGCTGGATGATCGTTTTGAACCTCCTGTGATTAGCTTTTAGGACGATGGAGAGGCAGAGGTATATTGAGATGAATCGTTTAGATCAGACATTCGGGCGGTTGAAAGCGAAGGGGGAGAAGGCCCTCATCACCTATATCATGGCCGGTGATCCTTCATTGCAGGACACGGAACAGTTGGTGCTCGAACTGGAGCGGGCAGGGGCCGACATCATTGAATTGGGTGTCCCCTTTTCCGATCCCATCGCGGATGGACCGGTGATTCAACAGGCAGCCGAACGGGGACTGCAAAGCGGTACCTCGCTCCGCAGGATACTCGAATCCGTGACCCGTCTTCGCGACATGACCCAGATCCCTATCGTCCTGATGGCCTATTACAACAACATTCATGCGTTCGGCGAGGCGGACTTTTGCAGCAAGGCTGCCGCGGCCGGAGTCGACGGTCTGATTGTTCCGGATATGCCACCTGATGAAGCCGGGCCGCTCCGCGAGCCGGCAGCTGCAGCCGGCTTGCACCTGATTTTTCTCCTGGCACCGACCAGCACGGCGTCACGCCGGGCCTACGTGGCGAAGGAGTCCGGCGGATTTGTCTATTATGTTTCCATCACAGGCATCACTGGGGCTAAACTGAACGACATGGCGGGCGTGCGAGACAACGTCGCCAAGATTAGAAAGCACACCAAGACACCCGTTGCCGTGGGATTCGGGGTCGCCACGCCGGAGGATGCCGCGCGGGTTGCTGAGACTGCGGATGGCGTCATCGTCGGGAGTGCGATTGTCCGTCGTGTTGGAGAACATGGGCAGGATGGCCGACTCGTTCACGAAGTGGGTTCCTTCGTTCGCTCTCTCAAAGCTGCGATGCAGCCCGGATAACCGGGTTCGCATCGGCATCCGCTCGTCATCACCTTCGATAGTTTCGAACTCTATTTGCAGGCCGATTGCAGGCGACTCGTCCGCATCAGGCCTGACTCGCATCCATCTCGCTTCCTCACCCGCTATCAATTCCAGCAACAATCATGCAGAGCGGTTACGCTCTGTCCTGCAACGATCGATGGTTCACATGAGGAGATGCCATGGCCGTAGCTCGCCGGAAGATCAGTCGTACCACCCGTAAGACGACATCCACGAACTCATCAGTCGCCGCGCGGAGAAAAACCACCGTCCGCAAGCCAGCTCCTATTGGAGAAGACCGGCTCCTGCGTACGCTGCAGCAGGGTTTGTTCAATACCCTGTCGAGTGCAGAAGGTGAGGGGCGTTCGCCAATCGGGGTGGCTGCGGTATTCGTACAGTTATTCCTGCAGCTGACCAAGGTCCAGGCTGTTGCGCTCTACGTACGCGACGAGCAAACCCGTGAGATGGCCTGTCTGGCAGAAGCCGGCAGCAGCGATCCCTCAGTGACGGAGTTGTGGCTGGAGGGACTGAAGAAAGCGGAGCAGAATGCTCAAATTGTCAGTGGCGAGCTGCATGGAGTTCGATTACACCGGATCAACCGGCTGGATGGGGTGGTCATGTTCCGGGCAGGAAAGTCCCAGCGATTGCCCTCGCGCAAGCTCCTGTCACTGCTGACGGCGGTGGAACCTTGGCTGGCGGTCCTGCTGGACCACGCCAGGTTGACGGTCAAATATGCCGCCAAGATCCTTCGCATTCAGCACATGGAGCAAGTGAGCGATATCTTGAATTCCTCTCTGGCAGAGGAGGAAAAATTGCGGCGGGCCCTGGATGCGGCGGTTCGACTGGTTGAAGCCGAAGCCGGTGCGTTGTTTCTCGCATCCCCCGACGGGACATTGAGCTTGTCTGCTCTCGGCGGAGAACGCGCCGCAGGACTCACAGCCTTGCATTCGACCGTTGCCGCAGGAGTCCATCGCACGGGTCAGGCAGTGCTCATTACCCAGGGCCGTCAGGATCCACGACTGGTTGCAGGGCAGGGATGGCAAGCCGCTCTCTCGGTCGCTTCGCTCGTGTCTGTTCCGGTCCGCATGGGCGCGCAGGCAGTAGGGGTGTTGGAAGTGGTCAATCGGCGCAGCGGTAAGCCATTCAGCAACTGGGATGTGTTGGAGCTGGCGAGTCTCTCCAATCAGTTCGGGCTGGCAATCGACAATCTGAGAAGGGGATCAGGCGTCAGGGCGTGACGGGCGCACAGAGGGTCAGCGTTTTTCCGGCGGCATGTACTTGATCATGTCGGCCGCCAGTTTGGTGGCCAGGTCCTTCATATCCGGGCGGATGAACAGATAACTTTCCTGCACCTGGTGGCGTGCTTTCCAGACGATGGCGCCGTTGACGGCGTCCACCAGTCGCATACTCAAGCCGACGCGAGCGATGTTATCGCCTTCCTCTCTTGTGTATTCCCACGCATTCACCTTGACCACCAACAGGGAATCCGCGCCCAGGGCATGCCCGATCTTGATCGCGGAATTCTTGTCCGATTGGCCGGTTGTTTCCATGCGCGAAAAATAGGTCACGAGTGCATCGAAAGCGTCTTTGGTCGTCTGGAACGTGTCGGTGACCTGATCAGGCGGGACGACTTTTTCGACCCGGCGGCTCTTGATCAGCACCTTCGCGACCACTTCTTCCACGTCTTCACGCGCGCTGTCGTAGGTGCCGGAGATGGGCAGAATCGCCATCGTCTTCGGGTAAAAACCCCGCGCAGCCGGTCCTTCCCACATCTCCTGCAAGCCTCCGCAGCCTGCCAGCAGTCCGGTCATCACGAGACAGAGCACAACGCTGATCGTGGAAAATGTGTGTCGAGTCATGGTTCGTACAATAAGTGTAGCAGATTGATTCACTGCAGACGCGACCTTAGAAAGTCACGGCGATGGATCCCGAGGCCAGTGCAGCCTGGTCCCTGAAATCATACCCGCCGGCAATATCGATGCGCAAGGCCAAGATACGTATGCCGAATCCTGCCGTCGGGATAAAGGGTGTTTTCGCATCCTGCATATTTTTAAACGCGCCGAGTCGGAACGACAGCAGTTCGGAGAGAATCGTCTGTTCTGCGCCGAGACTGAGGACCTGGCTGTACACCCCGGGCGTCAGGGTGTTGTTCTTCGTAATGTCCACATCCGCGGTCAATGTGAGGGAGTTGTACGGGTTCACGGCGATGCCGGTCCGGACCTGTGGCAATAGCTTGAATTTGTCGCCGTTCGGGGCATCGAACGTCGGTGCGTTGATATCCTTTGCGACGATGCCCATCCGCAACCAGGACGAAGGGCGGAACATGGCGCCCACGTCGATGCCGAGCGCACTCGAGATTTTTGCGCGCCCGATGTCTTCGAAGACCTTTACGTCGTCGCTCGCGCCGCGAATATTGGTGGCGCCGGTATAGGCCGCGCCTTGGATGACCTTGCCGGTAACGCCGATGGAAAACATCCGGTCCATGAACGCATAGGCATAGGACAGCGCCGCCTGCCGGACTTCCAGGCCGTTCATGGCGAATTGCCCGTTGACGGTAAGATTCGTGCCGTTATTCGTAAACCCCACCGGGCCCCGCAGAAAGCCGCCGGATGTGGCGACATCCGAGACATTGAATCCCAAGGCATGTTCGCCGAAGTTGCCCTTGACGTAGAATCCGCCGGAGGCGGCTGCCGTCAGGTTCGTGCCCGGTTTGTTCATCCGATCGATTTGCTGTTGCAGCCGGGCGATATTGGGGGCGGAGGTATCATTCAAATTGATATGGTTGATGTCCTTGATCGTATCGAAGACGTCACCGCGATCCACCACCTGGCCACCGCCTTGAATCCGCATATCGAATTTCTTGCTCATCGCCATGCCGGCGGGATTCCAATAGGTGGCGAGGGAGTCGGTCGTCGTGGCTACTCCGGCTCCGCCCATACCCATCTGCCGTGATCCGACAAACACAAATTCCACTGCCGCCGCCTGCAGCGGCAGCAAGACGGCAAGCAGGACGGCTGTGTATTGAACGTACGACCTGACCTGTCTGTTCATAGATTCAGTAGAACTCCGGCTCGGAAGGATCGATGGCGCAGTCTACGAAAACATGCTGAAGCCGTCAAGAAATGATTGCCGCCCGGAGCTGGTCGGTGACGTGTCGTCTACGACGAAATAATCGTGCCGTCCTGCATGGAGATGATGCGATCGGCCTGGGCGGAGAGTTTCTCGTTGTGCGTGACGATGACGAATGTTGTACCTCGGGAGCGATTCAATTGACGCATGAGGGCGAAGAGCGCGTCGCCGGTATGGCTGTCGAGGTTGCCCGTCGGTTCATCGGCCAATACGAGATCCGGTTGCTGCATCAAGGCCCTCGCGACGGACACCCGCTGCTGTTCGCCACCGGATAATTC
The DNA here is from genome assembly GCA_900696505.1 of uncultured Nitrosospira sp. GTDB lineage: Bacteria > Nitrospirota > Nitrospiria > Nitrospirales > Nitrospiraceae > Nitrospira_A. The sequence continues at coordinate 2,469 of CAADGJ010000217.1, read as the reverse complement.
GCCCGGTTTGTGGTGCAGGCGATCGGCCAGACCGACCTCGCCGAGGAGCTTCGTGGCTTCGCCGACGACATCGGCCATCTCGCGTTTCTGAATCATTGCCGGCAAACAAGCATTTTCGAGCGCCGTGAATTCCGGCAGCAGGTGGTGAAACTGAAAGACGAATCCTACCCGTTTATTGCGGAACTCCGCCTGCTGTTGCTCGGTGAGCTGAAAGAGATTCTGTCCGTCGAACGACACGGTGCCTTTGGTGGGGCGATCCAGCGTGCCGAGGATTTGAAGGAGGGTGCTCTTGCCGGCTCCTGACGCGCCCATGATGGCGATGAGCTCGCCGCGCTGAATCCGCAAGTTGATGTTATTCAACACCACTAACTCGCGGCCGCCCATGGGAAACGTTTTGTAGAGGTCGACAATGTCAATCATGCGATCACTGCGCTATGGAATCGTGGATGATCACTGCTTCACGCTGGTCGATGTCTTGGCATGCCATACGCGTCACTCATAGCGAAGCGCGGCGGCCGGGTCGAGTTTTGCCGCCTGGAGCGATGGATACAGGGTGGCGGCAAAACTAATCAGGATAGCCGAGCCTGCAACCAGCAACACATCCGACCCCAGAACATGGACCGGAATACGAGAGATGTAATAGACCGTGGGATCGAAGGTCCAAAACGTCTGAATCAACCAGAGAAACGCATATCCCAGCGGCACGCCGATGGCCGCGCCTGAACAGCCGATGATCAGGCCGTTGAGCATAAAAATCCGCATGATGCCCTTGCGTGTTGCCCCCATCGCCTTGAGGATCGCAATTTCGCGCTGCTTTTCCGTCACGATCATCGTCAGGGTGCTGACGATGTTGAATGACGCCACAATCGTGATTAACACCAGCAGCAAAAACATCATCGTCTTTTCCAGCTTCAGGGCCGAGAACAGATTGCGGTTCATCTGCATCCAGTCCCTGGCCCAGAAGGCAAAGCCAAGCTGCTGCTCGATCGACCGGGCCACGTCGGCGGCTCGGAACACATCGGCGACTTTGACCTCGATGCCTGTCACCGTGGCACCCATGTTGAAAAATTTTTGTGCTTCCGCCAGTTCGATGTAGGCGAGCGAAGAATCGTATTCGTACATGCCGGATTGGAAGATGCCGACGACGACGAATTGCCGAATTTTCGGCGTCATGCTGGCGCCGGTCACGGGACCAACAGGAGAGACCACATTGAGGGTGTCTCCCGGGAAGGCGCCGAGCCGCATCGACAACTCTTTGCCCAGAATTATCCCAGGCCGCATGGCGGTATCCGGTCCGTTCGGTTCGCGTTCCTTTTCCGGAATGACAACTTTGGTGGAGTGTGAGAGATCGTCGAGGTTGCCATTCACCAGGTTGTGCGCGAGCTCGGTCACAGTGCCTTCACGCGCCGGATCGATTCCGCGCAGGATGATGCCTTGGACGCCGGATGGAGACGTGAGCAGGACCTGCCGGAAAATGAACGGCGTGGCCGCCAGCACCTCCGGGACACCTGCGACCTTCTTCACCTGTTCCTCGTAATCGACCATCGATTCCTTCATACGGTCGTTCACGAGAATATGGGCCGTGGTGCCGAGAATCTTCGCCTGCACATCCTCCTTGAACCCCGTCATGATCCCGACGGTGCCGATCAAGGCCGCGACGCCGAGCGTAATCCCGACGATGGACACGATCGTATTGAAAGAGATAGTGCGGTTCCGCCGCTTGGCGCGCAAGTAGCGCAGGCCGATGAAGATTTCGTAGGGAAGCGCCATGTCTACTTTTCAGGCCTGAGTTGCGGGAAGAGCACGACATCCCGGATGGAAGCCTGATTGGTGAAGAGCATGACGAGACGGTCGATGCCGATGCCTTGGCCGGCAGTCGGCGGCATGCCGTATTCGAGCGCGCGCAGGAAGTCTTCGTCCACCCGATGGGCTTCCTCGTCGCCGGCCGCATGTTGGGCGGCCTGAGCTTCGAAGCGCTCGCGCTGATCGAGCGGATCGTTCAACTCGGAAAAGGCATTGGCGATCTCGCGCCCGGCGATGTACAGCTCGAACCGGTCGGTCAACGAAGGATCGGAATCCTTGCGTCGTGCGAGGGGAGAAATTTCAATCGGATAGTCAGTGATAAAGGTTGGTTGCTGGAGTTTCGGTTCGACGGTTTCTTCGAAGATTTCGTTCAGGATATTGACGAGCGATTCCTTCGGGGATACCTCGACGCCGAGCTGTTTGGCTGCGGCGAGGGCTTCATCGCGATTTGTGAGGACGGACGGCGGCAAACTGTTCACCTCGAGGATCGCCTGATGATAGGACCAACGGCGCCAGGGAGATCCCAGATTGATCTGCGCGCCCTGATAGTCGATGGTCGTCGTCCCCAGAATGTCCTGCGCCAATCGGCTGAAGAGTTGTTCGGTCAGGATGATGAGGTCCTGGTAGTCGGCATAGGCGACGTAAAACTCCAGCATCGTAAATTCT
>CAADGJ010000216.1 GCA_900696505.1 uncultured Nitrosospira sp. | reverse complement strand
CTGCGATTCCGCATGCCCGGTGTAGCCGTGGATCGTAAAACTCCTCAGCTCTGGGTACTGGACGCGTCGGGGCACGTGCGATCGGTCCCGGTCAGCCTCGGCATTGCGGATTCATTGTATACAGACATCACGTCGAGCGATGTCCACGAAGGGGAGAGCGCCATAGTGGGCCTCGCAACCGCCGAAGATACCGCTCAGGAGAAATTGCCGCCGGGATTTGAGTTCGGGCCGAAGATGCGGTGACACATTCCTCATGAGTTTTCTTTGGTTGACGATTCAGTCCGCCCTCCGCGTGCTCCGGCGCAATCCCCTCCGCGCAGGCCTGACCATGCTCGGCATCATCATCGGAGTCGGCGCCGTCGTCGGCATGGTGAGTCTCGGCCAGGGCGCCACCGCCTCGGTGCAACGCGAAATCGCCAGCCTCGGCACGAACGTGCTGATCATCATCCCCGGCGCTACCACGACAGGCGGAGTGCGCGGCGGACTCGGCAGCGTCTCGACACTGACAGTCGACGACGCCCGGGACATTGAAAAACGCGTCGGCGACATCGGCCTCGTCACCTATGCCTCACGTTCGGTGTTGCAGGCCATTCACGAGCACAAGAACTGGAACACGATTGCCCTCGGCACGACGACCGCGTTTACCGACCTTCGCAACTGGCCGGTGGCCAATGGCAGTTTTTTCACGCAAGCCGATGAAGACGCCGCCGCCAAGGTGGTGGTCTTGGGGAAAACCGTTGCGGATAATTTGTTCGAGCGTGGTGAAGAAATTATCGGGGCGCAGATCCGGATCAAGAACGTCCCGTTGCGCGTGATTGGCGTCCTCTCGTCAAAGGGGCAATCCCTCTCAGGGCAGGACCAGGACGACATCGTCATCCTCCCGTTCACCACCGCGGAACGAAAGGTTCTGGGCACCAAGTTCCTGGGAACGGTCGGCATCATCATGGTCGCCACCCAACATCGCTACAGCGTTCCGACAGCGGTGGAGGAAATTACCGAACTACTGCGCGTGAGACATCGGATTCATCCCGCGGAGGAAAACGACTTCACCATCCGCACGATGGAAGACGTGGCTAAAACGGTGGCCGGAGCGAGCCGCACCATGATGATGATGCTCCTGAGCATCGCCTCCATCTCGCTGGTGGTCGGCGGCATCGGGATCATGAATATCCTGCTCGTATCGGTGACGGAGCGCACGAAGGAGATCGGCATTCGCATGGCGGTCGGAGCCAAACGCGCGCACATTCTGCTGCAATTTCTGGTCGAAGCGATCATCCTCACTGCGATCGGTGGTGTAGCCGGTGTTGTCTTCGGCATCCTCGGAGCGCGTCTCCTGACACACCTGATCGGCTGGCCCACCATCATTTCTTCCCAGTCCATAGCGGTCGCATTCCTGTTCTCACTGGCCGTCGGCATCTTTTTCGGCCTCTATCCGGCCAACAAGGCCTCGAGGATGAATCCGATCGAAGCGCTGCACTATGAATAGGGGCAGCTCACAACGAGATGGCAGACTGTTCGACACGGTTGACGGCTGGGCCGTCTGGGGCATAGGAAGAGCCGGAGATCTTTTAACGTCCTGACACTTGTTGTTCGGCGTGGTAGGAACTGCGAACCAGCGGGCCAGATTCAACGTGGCGGAAGCCGAGGGCGAGGCCTTCTTCCTTCAACGCAGCGAATTCGTCGGGATGGTAAAAGCGCGCGACGGCGAGATGCTCTTTGGTCGGTTGGAGATATTGGCCAATGGTCATGATGTCGCACTCCACTGAACGGAGGTCACGCATGACCTCGCGGGCTTCGTCCGTCGTTTCGCCCATGCCGACGATCAATCCCGACTTGGTCGTCATCCCCATCTGTTTGGCTCGTCCCAGCAACTCGATCGACCGCTGATATTTGCCTTGGGGCCGAATCGATGGGAACAGCCGTCTCACGGTTTCAATATTGTGGTTCAGGATATCCGGGCGTTCAGCCGCCACCGCCGCCAGCGCCGCCTCATGACCTTCAAAGTCGGGAATGAGGACCTCAATCGTGCAACTGGGTATCAAGCGCCGGATATGGCGGATCGTCTCCGCAAAGACCGATGCCCCGCCATCCTCAAGTTCGTCGCGATTGACCGAGGTGATGACGGCATGGCGCAAATTGAGCGCGTGAATCGCTTCTGCCACGCGCAGCGGTTCCTCGTGATCGACGGCATGCGGCCGCCCGGTGGCCACAGAGCAGTAGTGGCAGCGTCGCGTGCAGATGTCGCCGAGAATGAGAAATGTCGCGGTCCGCGCGTTCCAACATTCCCACACATTCGGGCAGCGCGCCTCTTCGCAGATGGTGTGCAGCTTGAGCCGATCCATGGTGTTGCGAATATCATGATAGTCCGGACCGGTTTGCAGCCGGACTTTGAACCAAGGGGGCAGGCGGCGGGATTGCGACCGTGACGGCTCCTGCGGCTCAGCGGTGTGGCGTGAATCGATTTGAATGAAGCTCATGGCGTCACCACCGGCGTGAGCAATTCCTCCGGATGCTCCAGCACTCGCTTAAACTCTTTGAGGAACTGCGCGCCCATCAGTCCGTCCAACGCACGGTGATCACACGAGAGCGTGACCTTCATCCGCCGTCCGGCGACCACCGCTCCCCTGGACACGACCGGCACATCGCGGATCGCGCCCACCGCGATGGAAGCCGCCTGCGGCGGCATGAGCAGCGCGATAAACTGATCCACGTCGAACATGCCCAGATTGGAGATGGCAAAGGTCGCCCCCGTGTATTCCTGCGGCGACAATCGCTTGTGCCTGGCTCGCTCGATCAACTGCTTCGTCTCTACAGAAATTTCGGCCAACGTCTTCCCCCCGCAATTTCTCACGACCGGCGCGATCAAGCCATCGTCCATACCGACCGCCACGCCGATATCGATCTGGGTATACCGCCGGATGGCCTCACCCGTAAACGAGACGTTGATCTCCGGATGCCGCTTGAGCGCCAATGCCGCAGCCTTGATGAGCACGTCGGTGATCGACGGATGGGGCTGACGGCTCTGCTTAAACTCGTCGCGCACCCGTTCGGCCTGTTCCATATCGATGTCGACCGTGAGATAAAAATGCGGAACCGGAGCCTTGCTTTGCACCGTCGATCTGGCAATGGCCTTGCGCATCTGACTCAGCGGCTGATCTGTCCCGGCGGGCAAGGCATGGGCGACCGAGGCGGATGCGGCGGTCACATCGTCTTCGACAATGCGGCCACCCGGACCGGTGCCGGTGAGGGTCGAGAGCTCAACACCCCGTTCAGCCGCCAGAGCTTTCGCACGCGGAGAGGCCAGCACCCGTTCTCCTCGAGGGCGACCTGACGACACAGATGCGGCGGCGTCTGTGGAGGGTGCGGACTTTGGTCCAGTACCGGTCGATGCTGCAGCCGTCACGCCATCCGACAAGGCCGAAGCAATGTCTTCATCAGCTTCCGCGATGACGGCGATCAGCTTGCCCGATTGCACGGTTTCGCCATCATGCACCAGGACTTTCCGCAAGACGCCGGGAGCGAAGGCTTCCAGATCCATGACGGCCTTGTCGGTTTCAATCTCGGCGATCACTTCGCCCGCGTGCACCGGATCACCCTCATGTTTTTTCCAGGCGAGCAGAACGCCTTCCTCCATGGTGTCGGTCAGCTTCGGCATGACGACGCGGCTAGCCATGTATTCTCCTCCACGAAGCGGACGGTCTTGGACGACCGGCCTGTCTCCTTCGGCAACCATGCCTCATGCGGCACCACATAGTGATTTGACGGCTGCGATGACTCGCGGCACGTCCGGAATGGCGGCATCCTCCAACGGCCGGCTGTAAGGGATCGGCACGTCCTCTCCGGTGACTCGAACAATCGGCGCATCCAAATAATCGAACGCCGCGCTGTAGATGCTCTCAGCAATTTGCGCCCCGAGTCCGCAGAACCGCCACCCTTCCTCCACGATCACCAGCCGCCCTGTCTTGGTGACCGAGGTGACGATGGTCTCAAGGTCGAGGGGCTTGAGCGTACGGGGATCGATGACCTCCACATCGAGACCTTCACGGCGTAACTGTTCGGCTGCTTCCAATGCCACCAGCAACATTTTTGAATAGGCCACGATGGTCACATCGGCGCCTTCTCGCTTCACCTCAGCCTGGCCGAGCGGGGTGGTGTACTCCCCATCGCCGACCTCACCCTTTGTACCATAGAGCAATTGTGCCTCAATGAAGATCACCGGGTTGTGATCGCGAATCGCGCTCTTCAGCAAACCCTTCGCATCGTGCGGCGTGGCCGGAGCGATCACCTTCAAGCCCGGCACGTGACAGAACCACGCCTCTAAACTCTGTGAGTGCTGCGCTCCCAACTGATGCGCCGCGCTGCCCGGCCCGCGAATCACCAGCGGCACCGAGAGCTGACCGCCGGACATATACCGAATCTTGGCCGCGTTATTCACGATCTGATCTAGCGCGACAATGCCGAAATTCATCGTCATCAGCTCGACGATCGGATGGAGACCCGCCATGGCCGCGCCGATTGCCAGCCCGGTAAACCCGGCCTCGGTAATGGGTGTATCCACCACCCGCTGCGGCCCGAATTCCTCCACGAATCCCTTGGTGACCTTAAAGGCGCCTTGGTAATACCCGACTTCTTCGCCGATCAAAAAGATACGCGAGTCCCGCCGCATCTCTTCCCGCATGGCCTGATTGAGGGCTTCCCGGTAAGACAACAGCATGGATTAGTCTTCCACCAGTATATCGGCATGCAGGCTCGCAGGATCGGGGAAGGGGCTGTCGTCCGCAAATTTCACCGCAGCCGCCACCACGTCAGCGATATCCCGCTCGAGTTGCTTGAAGTCGGCCTCGCTACATTGCGCCTGACTCACCATGGTCTCTTTCAAGACGACCAGCGGATCGCGCTTGCGATATTTTTCCACTTCCTCTTTGCTCCGGTAGTGGCCATGGGACGGATCGGCCATCGAGTGCCCCATGAACCGATACGTCATGGCTTCAATGAAATACGGTCCCTGCCCTGCTCGAACCTGATCCACCACCTTGCACATCAAACCACGCACGGCCAACACATCCATGCCATCGACGCGCTCAGCCGTAATCCCATAGGAACGCGCGGCTTCCGCCACATTCTCATACAAGGCCACGGCCCGTTGCACCGGCGTGCCCATGCCATATCGATTGTTCTCACAAATGAAAATCACCGGCAATTTCCATAGGGCCGCGAGATTAAACGCTTCATGCGCCTGGCCGCTCGGCACCGCACCTTCCCCGAAGAAACAGACTGTCACCAGGTCCTGCTTCTGGTACTTCGAGGCAAAGGCCAACCCCGCCGCCAGCGGAATATGGCCGCCCACGATGGCGTAACCGCCCATAAAACGCTTCGGGAGATCCACCAAATGCATCGACCCCCCCTTGCCCTGACACAATCCGGTTGCCTTGCCGAACAGTTCGGCCATCACCTTGCCCGGATCAGACCCACGCGCCAGACAGTGTCCGTGGTCGCGATAGGCACTGATGACATAATCGTCCGGTCTGAGCGCAGCGATGGCACCGACAGCAATCGCCTCTTCTCCGATGTAGAGATGCAGAAATCCGGCAATCTTGGCGAGTGCATACATCTCCGCCGACTTTTCTTCAAACCGACGGATGAGCAACATCTGGCGATAGAGGGAAAACAGATCGGCCCTGTCCATGTCCGTCATTATGCATGCCGGCGACAAGACGACTCAACCGTGATGTTCGGTTGTCAGCACCATCGCACGAATGAAAGAACAACACGGAGAAAGGAGGGGGCGCGCAAGTGACCGGTACGGGTCTGCAGACCCGCACCGGAAGCTGAGGATTATTTCACCTGCGCAAAGTCGGCATCGAACTGCATGGTCTGACCATCCTGCAAGGTCACAATGATGGTGGTTTTGGCATGAGGGTCAAACGACTCGTATCCGAACCGGGCGGTGAAACGCGACCGGTAGGCCGGGCCCGTGCCGTCGTTTTTTCTGCCTCGATCAGCCGGGCTGAGATCCACCGGGCGAATATTTTTACCCTTTTGCTGAAAGACGATGTCGGCCTTCTCGGCAAAGTATTCATCATCGCCGCACAACTGCACTTCAACTTCCATGTTCGGCATATCCACGACTTTCTGGATAAACTCGTCGGGCATGCGCACATCTTTTTTCTGTTTTTTCGATTCGGCTGCTTCCTGCCTGCCGAACGCCTCTAAGCGGTAGCGCTTGGTGCGCAGAATGGCGCTGGCCCCACAAGGGTCTTTTTCGGGATCCGCACCAACCCGCGTGACCAGCGAAGCCTGCTGCAAGATTTTCTTCACATCTTCCGGCGAAGCCGCTTTTTCCATCGGCGCTCGCCCGGCTTCGAGTGCCTTCTTGGCGTCTTCGGGGGACAACTTGACGTCGATCGCCCACGCCGGCCCGCTGATTGCCAATGCCATCGCTCCGATCACCAACCCGACTACCGCATGGGTTTGCCCACGCCGACCTACGCTGCCATCATTCACGCGCATGAGTACCTCCCTGACACGTCACTGAACAAGGGCGCATTGTAAAAGGATTGGGAAGACCATTTCAATCTGGCGCGACGTGAGAAGGGGTGTGAACGACGTGGCTTGGCTAAGGATGAAAGCGATCCCAGTTGGGATAGGGTCTGCGGGCATACAGTTGATCGATGTCGACCGGACAGGACAGTCCACGCTGCTGTAACATCTCAGCGACAAGCTGCAGCGGCAATCCCACGGCTGCGGTGAAATCACCCTCAATGCGCTCGATAAATGCAGCCCCACCCCCTTGAATGGAATAGGCCCCGGCCTTACCCAGGCTATCGCCAGTCCGCAGATAGGTGGCCAATGTGGCTTCATTCAAAGGTTTCATCGTCACCAGCACTTCTGCCAGCCGGACGTCGCATCGCTCAGGCTCAGGCCCGGCCAGCGCCACGGCTGTCACAATCCGGTGCGTCTGCCCGGCCAGACGGCGGAGCATCACCTCCGCGCCGGCTAAATCGACCGGCTTGCCCAACACCTCAGAGCCCAGATTGATGAGCGTGTCGCTTCCGAGAATGAGGGCATCGGGACAGGAAGACACACAAGACCTGGCTTTACCGGCGGCAAATTCTATCGCCTGCGAGTCTGCCGACAAGTGGGGCTGGACCTGTTCGATGAAGGTCGGGGCGACGACATCAAACGGCACCCCTAACAGAGTCAATAGTTCGTGCCGACGCGGCGAGGTGGAAGCCAGAATCAATCGCATGGAGTCAGGATGCGCAGGGGTATGGGAATTGAGGAGCTATGGGAGCGGCATCAGATCCGGCAGCTTCTTCCAGTATGAGGTCCTGGCAAAATTCTGCGACGATGCGTTCGACATCCTGCACGTTCGAGACGCCGAACATTTTCCCCCGCATGGCCGCGGCGTGAGGAAATGCTTTGCAGTACCACCCGAGATGTTTCCGGATGGAGCGGAAGCACTCCAACCCGGCAATCGCCTCATACTGCCGCGCGTGATCCAGCATGACCTGCATGCGGTGACGCAGAGACACCGGCGGTTCCCACATCGTGGCGGGAAGCGTTGACAGATCGACCTGTTCGACGAACGCGCGACGTGCCTGCTCCTTTTCACGAAAGAACCACGGCGCGCCGAGGGTTCCACGCCCCACCAACACGCCCTGCACCCTACTGTCAGCGGCACGTCGAACGGCATCAACCAATGTATTGAGATCGCCATTCCCGAGAATCAGGGTTCCCGTATCACGGGCCACCCTGGCGGCCTCGGCAATCGCCGTCCAGTCGGCGGCACCGCGATACATCTGCTGCAACGTTCGACCGTGCACCGTAATGGCGGCCGGGCGAACTTCCAACAAATGTTCCACCCATCGCTCGACCACCACACAATCGAACCCCAGCCGCGTCTTGATGGAAAGCGGAAGCAGCCGGCGCGGCACCACGGGAGAGCCGGAACGCCGGTGATTCAGCTCGTGAATGAATTCGATGCGCGACGGTTTAAATCCCTGCTGGTGGATCGACTGCCCACCGGCCCAATCCTCCAATCCCTGTCTCGCCGCACGCAGGATGGCATGAGCCAGATCCGGCGTCTTGATCAGCGCGGCCCCTGAACCGGACGCCGCCACACTCTTCGAAGGGCAGCCCATGTTGATATCGAGCCCGTCAAACCCCAGCTCACAGACCACCTGGGCCGCACGATAGAACTGCTCCGGATCTTTACCGTAGAGCTGCGCCACAATGGGCCGCTCGGCTTCGCTGTAAATCAACGAGGACAGCAGATGATCCGGCCCGCGGCAGATTTCATTCACATTGGTGAACTCGGTGAACGTGATGTCTGGCCGCCCTTGAGAGGCCACCACGCGACGAAACGCGGCATCCGTCACCCCGTCCATGGGAGCCAAACCGAGAATGGGCTGCGGGAGCGTCGTCCAAAAATTCATGCGCGCACCCGGGATGAGCCGATCGGTTCGTTCGCCTGGCGATAGGCTGCCCGTAGCTCTTCGGCTTCACGCATCACGATCATGGCAGCCGTCGGGCACGCGTGTGTCGCGAATTCTACGAATCGGTCGATCTTCAGCAGGAAAAAATCATAGTCGTCCTGCTCGGGTCTGGGTTTGCTGAACCAGACCGCAACAAACCGATCCAACGGCACATCACTTTCCGTCAGGGCACGACAGGTGTCCGGAAACATATCCTGCAATTCGCCGCCCCAATGGAGCAATTCATGCGGCAGGTAGGTCTCGCGATACCGGTTGAGATCGTCCAGCGACCCGCCTAGCAACGAGAGGTTCCTTATAGAGGAGAGATCATCTTGTGTCGTGACGAGTTGCACGTAGTGGCGATACTGTTGCTGCAATGTGGCTTCTTCTTCCGAAGTCAGTTGCCGTCGCTCAGCCGAACGAGCATTCGGCGATCGCTGCGGTTGCACTGGCGCAGGGCTGTCGCGATGGAGCATTGCTTGAACCGTCGTTCCAAATCGTTCTCGAAATTGCTTGAACTCCTCGACGATCATCGCAATCGGCTTCGTATCGACCTCGAGTGCGACGCCTTTCAAGGATGTCAGCCCGGGATGAGACAGGACCTGCGCCAATAGATCAAACAAGACGCCTGGGATCGGAGCCCCGTGCGCATCAATCCAATAGGGTAATGCATTCCCGCTCGCGTCAATTCCAGAAGCGTGGGGAATTGTCAGTTCGGCCAGTCCTGCGACATGGATCTCGATGACCCGCTCCATGGGAAACGCATCAAGGAACTGGGCGGCGAACTCTTCCAACCGCTGTCGTTGCCAGCTTCCTGTATAGCGATACACGGTCCATAGATGTCCGATATCCAACACCAAGCCGCAGGATGCCTGATCGGTGACCGCACGGAAAAAATCCGGAATTGGAAGCGCGCCGCAGCCGAAGTACGTGAGCGGCGGCATCTCTAAGAGTACCAGCGCAGGATCGATTTCACGCCTATGCGCATCCTGATCCACTTGGCTTTGGAGATAGGCGACATTCTCCGCAGTCATCCTCGCCGACAACTCCGTATAGAGTGGCGGCAGATAGGTCCCGAACGCATAACCCGCCATCTGCTTCGTGGCGCATTCGTGATTGAGCCAGGCGCTGCGCAACGCCGCGAGCTGCGCACAGGCTTCCGCCACTCCCTGTCGGCCGGAACCGCTGCGGCAGAATTCCGGTTGCGTGCTCCACAACCCTTCACCATGATAGGTCAGCTTGAGATCCGGCAATTGTTGCCGCATCCATTGTTGGGCAGACGTCGTGGCTTTGAAAATCTCCAGATAGTCCGGCTCCAGCGCTGCATCACGAAGCGCGCGGACCAGCTCCAGCAGGTCCGGGGAATACACGTCCACCGACAGCCCGAGACCATGTGCAGGAAGGCGATGCGCACGTTCTGTGAATTCGCTTTTCATCGGATCGCATTTAGCATATTTTGAAACAACCATAGTGACTATAGTTTCTGTGCAGTCTAAGCGCCTAACCTCTTGGTTGACAAGGGAAGATGGGAAGACGGGTCCGGCACATCCATCTGATATACTTTCTTTCGACGTGGTGGTCGCCGGGCCGCACCGTTAGCCCCTCTCACGGCGAGAAATAGGCTTACACCATGACAAGAACCGGCTCCATACTCCGCGACAAACCGACTCATACGACAACCCCTATGGTGGCCCATATGATGACACCCGGCGTGGTACAGATTCCCGGGGATGTCTCTGTCAGCGAGGCCGCCTCGCTCCTCGATCGGGAACAGATGCCCTGCCTGCTGGTCAAAGACGGTGAGGCCGCATTCGGCATCATGACCTCCGGCGACATCGTCAAAAAAGTCGTCGCCCAGGGTCTGGAACCGCACGATGTGGAAGTGCGGTCCATCATGTCGAAGCCGGTCCATTCCGTCGAATGTGACCAGATTCTTGACGATGCCACCAGCGTCATGGCCTCGACCGGCACCTCCCTCCTGATCGTCACCAAACAAGGACAACCGGTCGGCATCCTGACTGCACGCGACCTGGCCCTGGCCCCGAAACGCTGCGAGACCTGCCTTCCCGCCACCATTCGCGTGACCAACGGCGAAGGCGAAGGGGCAAAACATACCGCCACAATCCGGCAGCTCAGCCATGTCGGCGCGTCGATCGAAAGTCGCACATTACTGCTTCCCGGAACGAGTATCGTGCTGTCGTTCATTCTTCCCGGAACGGACTTGAGCTTCTCGCTGCAAGGCACCATTCTCAACAGCAACTATGAGCCGGAATTCCACGAAGACCGGAACGTGCTGGGAACCTATTCCGGCATCGATATCCAATTCTTGTCCCTCTCGTCGTCCGACGAATCGAAAATTCGGGCCTGGGTGTTGCAAAACCTGCCGCGTGCCTCGGATCTCTCCTAAGTTCCTCCCGATGAATCTTTTGCTTCGAGCTCCCCGGCTTGTTATGATTTCATTCTCCGGCGATACCCGTCCGGAGTTTACCGTGCGTTAGGTGACTATTGATGAAAACTCCCGCCGCCCGTTCCAAACCCGTTCCGACCAAAGACGAAATTCTTACACAAATCACCACCCTGCTCGATCGGCCAGACGACGATGTCCAGGCCGCGCTCATGAAAGAGATCCTGGCCGGCGTCATCCGGCTCTCTGAATCGCAACTGGATGTCCTGGACCTCAAGATCGTCAACCGGGCGCTCAAAGAACTCCGGCATGCCTTCCGCGTGTTTCAAGGATATCGCGATCGACTGAAAATCAGCGTCTTCGGCTCAGCCCGCACGCCCGCCGACGATCCGAACTATCAACTGGCCTTTCAGTTCGCCCGACGCATGGTGGAAGAGGGCTACATGACGATCACCGGAGGCGCCGATGGGATTATGCGGGCCTCGCAGGAAGGGGCCGGTCGCGAACACAGCTTCGGGGTGAACATCATGCTGCCCTTCGAACAGGGCGCCAATGCCGTGATCGCCGATGATCCCAAACTCGTCACGTTTAAGTATTTTTTCACGCGCAAGCTCATGTTTCAAAAAGAGTCACACGCGATTGCGCTCTTTCCAGGCGGGTTCGGCACCCATGACGAGGGGTTTGAGATCATGACCCTCGTGCAAACCGGCAAGAGCGATCCGAAGCCGATCGTGTGCCTCCAGGCGCCGGGCTGCGATTACTGGAACCACTGGAACTCTTTTATTACGGATCAGCTGCTCAAGCGCCGTCTGATCAACGCCGAAGACCTTTCCCTCTTCACCATCGTCGACAACGTGGAAGATGCGGTCACGGAAATCCGCACGTTTTATCGGCGCTATCACTCCCTCCGATTCGTGGGACGCCAGCTCGCCATCAGACTGAAGACCCCCTTGACCGCGGAGCAAGTCCAAGAAGTACAGCACCAATTCAAAGACATGCTGACGGAAGGCACGTTCGAGCAACGGCCCTCACTCCCCGAAGAAATTGACGAGCCGGGATTGAAAGATCTTGCACGACTGACATTTTCCTTCAATCGCCGCAATGCAGGCCGCCTCAGGCAATTGATCAATCACCTCAATCATCTGCCGGCGACCACCTGAGCGAATGCAGGCGAAGCCGGCAGCCACGCCGGCTCGCCTAATCCTGAGATAGCTCTTTAGTCTCCATGAACGGACATGCTAAGGTGGTTGGCCTATGAGCGCAGCCACCATGCGAACCCTGTCTTCCTCTCCTCCCACACTGATCCTGTATCACGCGGAATG